>NZ_JAMGZK010000041.1 GCF_025564065.1 Silvania hatchlandensis
AACGGGATACCAGATCAAGAGCCTGTCCAATGTGCATAAAAAAATCCGGAAACGAGTGAACATTTCCGGATTCTTACACAGCCACTGGATCGATCAACCGATCCTTAACTGATCGGCATTACAACCTTCAGGTTGCCGTTTTGTTTTCCCTCATCAAAGCATAAACCGATAACCAATACCGGTTTCTGTTAATAAATGCCGAGGGCGCGCGGGATCCACTTCCAGCTTCTGGCGCAGATGCCCCATATAAATGCGCAAATAGTGGCTGTGCTCCACCGCATTTGGTCCCCAGACCTGGCTTAACAGCTGGCGCTGGGTGAGCACTTTACCGTGATTATTAAGCAGCACCGCCAGCAGGCGGAACTCAATCGGTGTCAGGTGGATTTCCGCTTCGCTGCGCTGGATGCGGCGCGCGGCCAGATCGACGCGAATATCTGAGAAGGTAAAAACCGGTTCTGAAGGCGCGGCGGCGCTATGACGGCGCAGGGCCACCCGCAGGCGGGCCTGCAGTTCGCCAATGCCAAAGGGTTTGCTGAGATAGTCGTCGGCACCGGCATCAAGGGCGGCAATTTTGTCGGTCTCTTCGAGGCGGGCAGAGAGCACAATGATCGGCATCTGGCTCCACTGACGCACTTCGCGGATAAAATCGAGGCCGTCGCCGTCGGGCAGGCCGAGATCGAGGATCACCAGATCCGGTTTGCGGGTCGCGGCTTCAATCAGCCCACGCTGGAGCGTCCCGGCATCGTGGACGCGCAGGCCTTCGCCTTCCAGCGCGGCGCGCAGAAAACGGCTGATAGCGAGTTCATCTTCAACAATCAGAACGTTAATCACACATCCTCTGCAAATTCATTGAGTTCCGGTGGCGTATCGAGCGGGAGTGTAACACAAAAACCGGCCCCCCCTTCCGGGCGGTTATGCGCGGTGATGGTCCCGCCGTGCACCTCCACAATCGCCTGGCAGATTGCCAGCCCAAGGCCAACCCCGGGGATGGCTGACTCTTTATGCCCGCGGGCGAATTTATCAAAGATAGCCTGTTCTTGCCCCGCCGGTATCCCTGGCCCGTTATCCCAGACCTCCAGCTGCAATTGCTGCGGTGAAACGCGGGTGTGAATGCCGATTAGCGCTTTACTGCCCGCATATTTGGCGGCGTTTTCCAGCAGGTTGATCAGCACGCGTTCGAACAGCGGGCCATCCACGTGGATCAGCGCCAATGGGGCAGACATATCCAGCGCAATGTGGCGACCGCCCAGCCCCGGCTCAAGCGTTTTTAAGGCGCTGCCAATCACCTCTTCCAGAGTCAGCCACTCCTTTTTCAGGTTAAAGCCGCCGGACTGGATCCGCGCCATATCCAGCAGGTTGTTGACCAACCGGGTGGTGTTGAGCACATGCTGGCGGATCTCGCTGGCCTGCAGGGCGTGGCGGGAGCCTTCTGCCGCCAGGTCGAGCGTCAGGATCTCCGACTGACCAAACAGCACCGTCAGCGGCGTGCGCAGGTCGTGGGAAAGGGCCGCCAGCAGCGAGTTGCGAATGCTCTCACGCTCGCTGGCTAACCGCGCCTGCTCTTCGCTGGTGGTAAGCGCCAGCCGCTCAAGCGCGCTGGCGACCAGCAGGGTAAAGGTCTCCAGCAGGCGCTGCTGTTCGGGGATCATCAGCTGACGCAGGTTTGATGGCTCGACAATCACCACCCCCTGATTTTGCAGCGGCAGTATCTGATAGGGCACGCCGGGCAGGGTGTCGGTTCCGGCCCCGGCGGGCAGCCCCTTGTCAAAACTCCAGCGGGCGATGGCGTCATCCCAGGGGGCGATGCCGGAAGTCGGGGTCAGCGGGTGCAGTTTGCCGTCGTTGTCCGGGAGCAGGATCAGGCTGCGGGCATAAAAGGTGGAGTGTATAAACTGCTGGCTGGTCTGGACGATATCCTGCGGCGTACGGCCCACCGCCAGCGCTTTCGACATCTCATACAGATGGCGGGTACGCTGCTCGCGATAGCGGGCAATCCGCGCCTGATAGCGTACTCCGGCGGTCAGATTACCGATCAATAATCCCACCGCCAGCATCACGGCGAAGGTGAGGAGATACTGCACATCCGATACCGCCAGCGTGCCGCGCGGGGCGATAAAAAACAGATCGAAGCTGGCAACGTTGATCACCGTCGCCAACACCGATGGCCAGCGCCCGTAAAACAGCGCCACGATTACCACCCCGAGGAGGTAGATCATCACCAGGTTGGCGGCATCAAAATCGGGCAGCCACTGGCTGGCGATAAGGGTAATCAGTGCGCAGAGCAGGGCAGCCACCAGACAGCCGCGCAGCTGGACGCGCCATTTATCGCTAAAGGTACGGGCATCCGGGGTTTTAGCGGGCAAGGCGGCGGGCTTGTCATCCAGAGCAACAATCAGCAGATCGAGATCCGGTGCGCGCTGCGCCAGCTTGTCGGCAAAAGTATCCCGGCTGAACCAGCGGCGACGCGAGCGCCGACCGATGACTATTTTGCCGAGGTTATGTTCGCGGGCGTAGCGCAGAATCGCTTTGTCTTCCGCCTGATCGGCGAGGGTCGCGGTTTCGGCACCCAGCTCCTGGGCCAGGCGCAGGGCACTCAGAATGGCGCGGCGCTGGTTTTCCGGCAGGCGATGCAGCTCCGGCGTTTCGACATACACCGCGTGCCAGACGCTGCCAAATTTTGCCGCCAGCCGGGCGGCGGTGCGTACCAGCTTTTCATTGCCGCTGCCGTGACCGATGCACAACAGAATGGCATCGCGGGTATGCCACACTTTCTCCTGACCCTGCTGGTCGCGCCAGGCCCGCATCTGATCGTCGACCCGATCGGCGGTGCGGCGCAGGGCCAGCTCGCGCAGGGCAATTAAATTGCCCTTGCGGAAAAAATGCTCAATGGCCCGTTCGGCCTGCCCGGCGATGTAGACCTTGCCTTCGTGCAGGCGCTGGCGCAGATCGTCCGGAGGCAGATCCACCAGCACCACTTCGTCGGCGG
The DNA here is from genome assembly GCF_025564065.1 of Silvania hatchlandensis. Taxonomy (GTDB): domain Bacteria; phylum Pseudomonadota; class Gammaproteobacteria; order Enterobacterales; family Enterobacteriaceae; genus Enterobacter; species Enterobacter hatchlandensis. Next base: position 2,987 of record NZ_JAMGZK010000041.1, read on the forward strand.
CGTCGAAAAAGGGATCGGGGACGGTTTCCCGCACCTGAATCCCGGTCACGCCGCTGACCACGTCATTCAGGCTTTCCAGGTGCTGGACGTTAACAGTGGTAAAAACGTCAATGCCCGCTTCGAGCAACTCCTCAACATCCTGCCAGCGTTTGGGGTGGCGCGAGCCGGGCGCATTGCTGTGCGCCAGTTCGTCCATCAGGATCAGCGCCGGGCGGCGGGCGAGGGCGGCGTCGAGATCGAACTCACTCACCAGACGCCCACGAGCGTGGTGGCGTCGGGGCGGCAGGATCGACAGGCCGGTCAGTAACGCGGCCGTCTCCTGACGACCGTGGGTTTCAACGACGCCGATTAATATATCGAGCCCCTGGGCGCGCAGTCGCTGCGCTTCGGTCAGCATGGCGAAGGTCTTCCCGACGCCTGCGCAGGCGCCGAAGAAGATTTTCAGCTTGCCGCGATGGGTGCTCGCGGTTTGCTCCAGCAGTCGGTCCGGGTCCGGCCGCAAAGGCTCATCGGTCATCAGAGGTTCCTTAGCGCGTCCAGCGCCAGATTCAGCTCAACAATATTCACCACCGGCATCCCCATTACGCCGACAGGCGGTTTTTGGGTGTGTTCTGCCACCAGTTGGCTCAGCTGCGCAGTGGTTAACTGACGGGCCTGCGCCACGCGCGGGATCTGCCAGGCGACTGCACCGGGTGTCAGGCTGTAGTCCAGCCCGCTGGCCGAGGTGGTCACCAGTTCAACCGGCACGGTACGGCTGGCCTGTGGATTGGCCGCGCGTAACGCCTCGACGCGTGCGCGAACGGCGTTATCCAGCTCAGGATTGCTGCCCGCCAGGTTACTGCCGCCGGAGGCCAGCGGATTATACGGGCTTTCTGCCGTGGCGGAAGGACGCCCGTGAAAGTAACCTGCGGCTGTAAAGTTCTGGCCAATCAGACGCGAGCCGCGGATCTCCCCTTGCTGGTGGATAAGCGATCCGTTGGCCCGATCGGCAAACCACCACTGGCCCAGCGCGGTGGTCATCAGCGGATAGAGGCCGCCGGTGATCAGCGCCAGCAGGATAAACAACAGTATAGCGGGACGTAACATAGCCATTTGATTTTCCTCTTAAACCAGCCCGGATACAGTTAACAGCAGGTCAATGGCTTTGATGCCGATAAACGGCACCACCAGCCCACCCAGACCGTAAATCCACAGATTGCGGCGCAGCATGGCGGCGGCGGTCAGCGGCCTGTAGCTCACGCCTTTTAGCGCCAGCGGAATCAGAAAAATAATGATCAGCGCGTTAAAGATCACTGCGCTCAGGATAGCCGAGGCAGGGGAGTGCAGGTGCATCACGTTCAGGGCGTTCAACTGCGGATAGGTCGCGGCAAACGCCGCCGGAATAATGGCGAAATACTTCGCCACGTCGTTAGCGATGCTAAAAGTAGTGAGCGAGCCCCGGGTCATCAGCATCTGCTTGCCGATGTGCACCACTTCAATCAGCTTGGTCGGGTTCGAGTCGAGATCGACCATATTGCCCGCCTCTTTTGCCGCCTGGGTACCGGAGTTCATCGCCACGGCGACATCCGCCTGCGCCAGCGCCGGGGCATCGTTGGTGCCGTCGCCGGTCATCGCCACCAGTCGTCCTTCGGCCTGATACTGGCGGATCAGCGCCAGCTTGGCTTCCGGAGTGGCTTCTGAAAGAAAGTCATCAACGCCCGCTTCAGCGGCGATAGCGGCAGCCGTCAGGCGGTTATCCCCGGTGATCATCACCGTTTTAATGCCCATTTTACGCAGCTGGGCGAAGCGCTCTTTAATGCCGCCCTTCACCACATCCTTCAGGGCGATCACACCCAGTACCGCAGCGCCTTCCGCCACCACCAGCGGGGTCGCACCCTGACGCGCCACGTTTTCCACCAGCGTATCGATCTGCGGCGGGAAGTGGCCGTTATTGGCCGCAATATGACGGCGAATGGCGTCCACCGATCCTTTGCGAATCAGCCGGTCCTGAATGTTAATCCCGCTCATTCGCGTCTGTGCCGTAAAAGGCACGAAGGTGGCGTGCAGGCTCTGAACGTCGCGCTGACGCAGGTTAAAGCGCTGTTTGGCGAGGATCACGATGCTGCGACCTTCCGGGGTTTCATCTGCCAGCGAGGCCAGCTGCGCCGCGTCGGCCAGCGTTTTCTCCTCGACGCCTGGCGCGGGCAGAAATTCGGATGCCTGACGATTCCCCAGCGTAATGGTGCCGGTTTTATCCAGCAGCAGCACGTCTACGTCGCCTGCCGCCTCTACCGCCCGGCCGCTGGTGGCAATGACGTTGGCCGCCAGCATCCGGCTCATGCCCGCCACGCCGATGGCCGACAGCAGGCCGCCGATGGTTGTCGGGATCAGGCACACCAGCAGGGCGACCAGTACGGTGACGCTCACCGCCGTACCGCCGTACGCGGAGAACGGCCACAGGGTGGCGGTTGCCAGCAGGAAGACGAGGGTCAGCGCCACCAGCAGAATAGTCAGGGCGATTTCATTAGGCGTTTTGCGGCGCTGTGCCCCTTCGACCATGGCGATCATGCGATCGAGAAAGGTCTCGCCCGGATTGACGCTGCACTGGATCACCAGCCAGTCGGAGAGAATGCGCGTCCCGCCGGTGACCGAGGCAAAATCCCCGCCGGACTCACGAATAACCGGTGCCGATTCACCGGTAATGGCGCTCTCATCCACCGAGGCACCGCCTTCGATCACTTCCCCGTCGCAGGGAATAATGTCGCCCGCTTCCACCAGCACGATGTCGCCTTTACGCAGCGCATCAGCCGGAACCGAATCTGTTGCAGCACCGTATTTGGGCTCACGCAGCTTGCGGGCAAACGCTGTTTTCTGTACCCCCTTCAGGCTGTTGGCCTGCGCTTTGCTGCGCCCTTCGGCCAGCGCTTCGGCGACGTTGGCAAACAGCACGGTGAACCACAGCCACAGGCTTATTGCAGCGGTAAAGGTTGCACTGCCGGCCAGTTGACCACTGGCCATGGCGATGGCCAGCACGGTGGTCAGCAGGCTGCCCAGCCAGACGATAAACATCACCGGGTTGCGCCACTGTCCGCGTGGATCTAATTTTTTTACCGCGTCCTTCAGCGCCTGACGAACCAGAGAGGGTTCGAGCAGGGCCAGTTGCTTACGACTCATGACGAATACTCCGCAAAATCAGCGTAAAGAGAGATGTTCCGCGACCGGGCCTAATGCGAGGGCGGGGATAAAGGTGAGGGCGCCGACCAGCAGCACAGTGCCGATCAACAGGCCGACAAACAGCGCCCCGCAGGTCGGCAGCGTACCGCTTGAGGCGGGCTGGATTTTCTTGCTGACCAGTGCCCCGGCAATCGCCATCACCGGCACAATCACCCCAAAGCGGCCGACCAACATGCAGAACGCCAGCAGGCAGTTCCAGAACGGTGTGTTGGCGCTCAGGCCCGCAAAAGCACTGCCGTTGTTATTGGCGGCAGACGAAACGGCGTACAACACCTCGCTAAAACCGTGGATGCCGGGGTTGAAGATGCCGCTGCGTCCGGCCTCGGTCATCAGGGCCAGCGCGGTGCCGAGCAGCACCAGCGCAGGGGTGACGAGGATCGCCAGCGCGGTTAGCTTCATCTCACGCACGTCGATTTTTTTGCCCAGATATTCCGGGGTGCGGCCAATCATCAGTCCGGCGATAAACACCGCCAGCAGTACGAACAGCAGCATGCCGTACAGGCCCGAGCCGACGCCGCCGAACACCACTTCGCCGATCTGCATCAGCCACAGTGGGATCATCCCGCCCAACGCGGTAAAGGAGTCGTGCATGGCGTTCACCGCCCCGCAGGAGGCGGCGGTGGTGACCACCGCATACAGGCTGCTGGCGAGAATACCGAAGCGGCTCTCTTTGCCCTCCATGTTGATACTGCTGTCCGCCCCGAGCAGGGTGAAATGAGCGTTACCCTGCCACTCGGCCCCCATCACCAGTGCGGCACAGACCACGAAGATGACCGACATCGCCCACAGGATCGCGTGTCCCTGGCGGCGATCGTTCACCGCATCGCCAAAGGCAAAGCACAGGGCGGTGGGGATCAGGAAGATCGCCAGCATCTGCACGGCGTTGGTCAGGGCGGTCGGGTTCTCAAACGGATGCGCGGAGTTGGCGTTGAAAAAACCCCCGCCGTTGGTACCGAGCATTTTAATCGCTTCCTGCGAGGCCACAGGCCCCATGGGTAAAAGCTGTTTCGCCCCCTCCAGCGAGGTGAAGGGCTGATACGGCAGCAGGTTTTGCAGCACGCCCTGCTGAATAAACAGCAGGGCAATCACCAGCGACAGGGGGAGCAATACCCACAGGGTAATACGGGTAATATCGACCCATGCGTTGCCCAGGGTAGTGACATTCTGGCGGGCAAAGGCGCGGGTCAGGGCGAAGATCACCGCGATACCGCTGGCCGCTGAAAGGAAGTTTTGCACCGTCAACCCCGCCATCTGGCTGAAATAGCTTAGGGTGCTTTCACCGGCATAGGATTGCCAGTTGGTATTGCTGACAAAACTGACTGCCGTATTCAGCGCCAGGTGCCAGGAGAGACCCGGAAGTTGCTGCGGATTGAGTGGCAGATAGCCCTGCAGCATTAGCAGGGCAAACAGCACCAGCAGACCGATCCCATTCAGCAGCAGGATCGCGCCCAGATAATGACGCCAGCCCATCTCCAGCGTGCGGATCCCAAGCCCGCGTAGCAAAGCGCCGTCAACGGATTGCAGCCCAGGCAGCGGAAGGCCGTTAATCATCCGCGCCAGCAGCAACCCCAGCGGACGGGCAAGCACGAACAGCACCAGCAAAAAGCCAGCGATAAGCAGAAATCCTTGTGCGGCCATCAGAATGCCTCCGCGTTAATCAGGGCATAAATCAGATAGCCCATTAACAGGAACACCAGCACGATGCCAGCAATCACACCTGCACTCACAATTCACCTCCGGGTGACGTTAGTAATGGTGCAAAGGTAGAATTTCGGGCGCAAAGATTTTGCAAAAATCAGGTGGGGAGATATAAAAAAAGTATAAAGATGCCAAAGCCATGATTTAACTAATGGTTAGTATTAATTTAACTTTTATGTAACTAAGTTACGAAAGAAGTGTAAATATTCACTAAACCAATGAAAAAGAGTGGTCGGATGAGTAGTAAAATTACAGCCAAAGCGGTACTATTTTCACCAGATAACCAGTTTCATTTCCCGGAGAGAGTTTCCGGCCAGAGAAAGGGGAGAAAATGATGGAATTTTACAAAGAGTATCCGGCACATATCGTTTTTATTCGCCGCACCTTCGCCGTAATGGCCGGTGTTCTGGCGTTACCCGTGATGCTTTTCTGGAAAGATCGTGCCCGTTTTTATAGCTATTTACACCGCGTATGGGCGAAGACCAGTGAAAAACCGGTGTGGATGGATCAGGCTGAAAAAGCCACCTGTGATTTTTATTAAGCAAAGACTGCACACAGCAACAGTCAACTGTTAAGGCCGCCGCCAGGCGGCCTTTTTTATTGCGTTATGGCTACACTTGTTAAGAAGAAGTATCCTCGGTGACTTGTATATGTTACGGACGATAATCCTGGAGTGTTATGCCCACCCATCTGGTCTGGTTTCGCGCTGATTTACGCATCCACGATAACCTGGCGCTCGCGGCCGCCTGTCGCCATAAAAACGCCCGCGTGCTGGCGCTGTTTATCGCCACGCCGCAGCAGTGGACGCAACACCATATGGCCCCGCGTCAGGCGGCCTGTCTGTATGCCCATCTTACCGATTTACAGCAGCAGCTGGCCGACAAAGGTATCCCGCTGATTTATGCCCAGGTGAGCGACTTTGCCGCCCAGCGTCAGCAGGTTTTGCAGATTTGTGACCAGCACGACGTGACGCACCTCTTCTACAACTATCAGTATGAACTCAACGAACAGCAGCGCGATCGGCAGCTGGAGCGCGAGCTGGAGACGGTGGTCTGTCAGGGATTTGATGACAGTGTAATGCTGCCGCCTGGCAGCGTGATGACCGGCAATCACGAGATGTACAAAGTCTTCACCCCCTTTAAAAACGCGTACCTGCGCCGCCTGAAAGAGGGACTGCCGGAGTGTGCGTCGGCCCCAGCGGTGCGAGAGGGCGAGAAGATTACGCCCACCGCGCTGGATTTCGACTATCCCCAGCAGGCGTTCGACAGCGATCTGTTCCCAGCCAGCGAAAAAGCGGCAATCGCCCAGCTTCGCCGTTTCTGCCAGCAAGGGGCGGGGGAGTATGAATTGCAGCGCGATTTCCCGGCCATCGAAGGCACCAGTCGACTCTCCGCCTGCCTGGCGCTGGGTGTCTTGTCGCCGCGCCAGTGCCTGCATCGTCTGCTGGTCGAGCAGCCGAAGGCGCTGGAGGGCGGGCCCGGTGCGGTTTGGCTTAACGAACTCATCTGGCGTGAATTTTACCGTCACCTGATGACGTATCATCCTGATTTATGTAAACATCGCCCATTCATCCGTTGGACGGATAACGTAAACTGGCAGCACGATGACACTCTTCTGGAGGCCTGGCAAACCGGGCAGACCGGCTATCCGATTGTCGATGCCGCCATGCGTCAGCTTAACGAAACGGGCTGGATGCATAACCGTCTGCGGATGATTACCGCCAGCTTTCTGGTGAAGGATCTGCTTATCGACTGGCGAATGGGGGAGCGCTATTTTATCTCTCAGCTGATCGACGGCGATCTGGCCGCCAACAACGGGGGCTGGCAGTGGGCTGCATCGACCGGAACCGATGCAGCGCCGTATTTTCGTATTTTTAACCCGACAACCCAGGGGCAGAAGTTTGACGCCAGCGGCGAGTTTGTTCGCCGCTGGCTGCCAGAACTTGATGATGTGCCTGACAAGGCGTTGCACGAGCCATGGAGCTGGGCGGATAAGCACGGCGTGACGCTGAATTATCCCCGCCCGGTTGTCGATCATAAACAGGCGCGCGTTGCCACTCTGGCTGCGTATGAAGCCGCCCGTAAAGCGTAAGGGAGTCATGATGAAAAACAGTGAACTGGAAAGCCTGATTAACGACAAACTAAACAGTGCCAGCTTCAGTGACTATGCACCGAATGGTCTGCAGGTTGAAGGGCGTGAAAAGGTACACAAGATTATCACCGGCGTGACCGCAAGCCAGGCGCTGCTGGATGAGGCCGTTCGCCAGCAGGCAGATGCGGTGATCGTCCACCACGGTTATTTCTGGAAAGGGGAATCCCCGGTGATCCGTGGAATGAAGCGTAATCGTCTGAAGACGCTGCTGGAAAACGACATCAACCTGTATGGCTGGCATCTGCCGCTGGATGCGCACCCGGAGCTGGGCAACAACGCTCAGCTGGCCGCCCTGCTGGGCATCACGGTGAAGGGGGAAATCGAACCGCTGGTGCCGTGGGGTGAGCTGTCGATGCCTGTTTCGGGACTTGAACTGGCATCCTGGATTGAGGCCCGTCTGGGCCGTCGTCCGCTGTGGAGCGGCGATACCGGGCCAGATACGGTGAAGCGCGTGGCCTGGTGCACAGGTGGCGGACAAAACTTTATCGACAGCGCGGCGCGATTTGGCGTCGATGCGTTTATCACCGGCGAAGTCTCTGAGCAAACCATTCACTCTGCCCGGGAGCAGGGGCTGCATTTCTATGCGGCAGGCCATCATGCCACCGAGCGTGGCGGTATTCGTGCCCTTAGCGAATGGCTGACCGAAACCACTGACCTGGATGTCACCTTTGTGGATATCCCTAATCCAGCCTGATGAGAGGTGCGTAAGTGCAGCGAGCACGTTGTTATCTGTTAGGCGAAACCGCCGTAGTGCTGGAACTGGAGCCGCCGGTGACGCTGGCGACGCAAAAAAGGATCTGGCGTTTAACCCAGCGACTGGGCGAAATCCCCGAGGTGGTGGAAGCCATTCCCGGGATGAATAACATCACCGTGGTGCTGCGTAATCCGCACTCGGTGGCGCTGGATGCGATTGAGCGTTTACAGCGCTGGTGGGAGGAGAGCGAGGCGCTGGAGCCGGACTCTCGCTTTATCGAAATCCCCGTAGTGTATGGCACTGCGGCCGGGCCGGATCTCGGCGAAGTGGCCCGTCACGCCGGATTGAGCGAAAAACAGGTTGTTGAGCTTCACGCTTCGATTGATTACGTGGTCTGGTTTTTGGGATTTCAGCCGGGCTTCCCGTATCTGGGCGGGCTGCCCGAGCGGCTGGCGACCCCGCGCCGGGATGAACCTCGTTTGCAGGTGCCTGCGGGTTCGGTGGGCATTGGCGGTTCGCAGACCGGCATTTATCCGCTGGTCACGCCGGGCGGCTGGCAGCTGATCGGCCACACCCCATTACCGCTATTTGATCCGCAGCGGGACGAGCCGGTGCTGCTGCGTCCGGGCGATACCGTGCGGTTTATCCCGCAGAAGGAGGGGGTATGTTAAAAATCATTCGCGCGGGACTCTACACCTCGGTGCAGGACGGAGGCCGCCTCGGTTTTCGCCAGTCGGGGATCAGCTACTGCGGCGCGCTGGATAAACCGGCGCTGCAGATCGGCAACCTGCTGGTGGGCAATGAGCCAAACGACGCTGCACTGGAAATCACCCTCGGCCAGTGTACCTTTGAATTTGAGCGTGACGGCTGGTTTGCCCTGACAGGCGCGGGCTGCGATGCCCGGCTTGATGGCGCGGCGGTGTGGACAGGCTGGCGCCTGCAGGTGAAAGCCGGCCAGCGCCTGACCCTTAACCGCCCGGTGCACGGGATGCGCAGCTATCTGGCGATTGCTGGCGGGTTTGATGTGCCGCCGGTGATGAACTCCCTCAGCACCGATCTGAAGGTGGGGCTTGGCGGGTTTGAAGGTCGTTTGCTGAAAGATGGCGACCGGTTAAATGTTCGTGCTGGCGGCCGTGAATTCCTCGACGCGCAGGGGGTTAAACAGCTGCTGTGGGGCAATCGCGTGCGTGCGCTGCCGGGCCCGGAGTACCACGAGTTCGATCAGGCCTCTCAGGATGCGCTCTGGCGTCTGCCGTGGCAGCTCAGCCCGCAAAGTAATCGCATGGGCTATCGCCTGCAGGGGCAAAAACTGCAGCGCACCACCGACCGCGAGATGGTCTCCCACGGGCTGCTGCCGGGGGTTATCCAGGTACCGCATAACGGGCAGCCGATCATCCTGATGAATGATGCTCAAACCACCGGGGGCTATCCGCGCATAGCCTGCGTTATCGAGGCGGATATGTACCATCTGGCGCAGGTCCCGCTCGGACAACCGATCCACTTTGTTCCCTGTACGCTGGATGAGGCACTGGAGGCGCGGCGGGTGCAGAAGCACTACATCGAGCAACTGGCATGGAGGTTACATGATCGCCATTGATTTAAATGCAGATCTGGGCGAAGGCTGCGGCAGCGATGCCGCCCTGTTACAGCTGGTGTCCTCAGCGAACATCGCCTGCGGCTTTCACGCCGGGGATGCAGAAACAATGCTTGCCAGCGTGCGTGAGGCGCTGAGAAACGGCGTCGCCATCGGCGCGCATCCCAGCTTCCCTGACCGGGAGAATTTTGGCCGTACCGCCATGACCCTGCCGCCGGAGACGGTGTACGCCCAGATGCTTTACCAGATTGGCGCCCTGGCGGCTATCACCCGGGCTGAAGGGGGGCAGCTGCGCCACGTTAAACCTCACGGCATGCTCTATAACCAGGCGGCAAAAGAGCCCGAGCTGGCGGATGCCATCGCGCGTGCGGTCTCTACTGTCAATCCTGATTTGATTCTGGTGGGGCTGGCGGGCAGCGAGTTGATTCGCGCCGGGACGCGCCACGGCCTGATCACCCGGGAAGAGGTCTTCGCGGATCGGGGCTATCAGGCGGACGGCAGTCTGGTGCCGCGCACCCAGGCCGGGGCGCTGATTAGCGATGAAAACCAGGCCCTGGCGCAAACGCTGGAGATGATCCAGCGCGGTCGGGTGAAAAGTATTACCGGTGAGTGGGCCCGCGTGCATGCGCAGACGGTGTGTATCCACGGTGACGGGGAACATGCGCTGGCCTTTGCGCGGCGTCTGCGCAATGAATTTGAAGCAAACAACATAAAAATCAGTGCGTAACGCACGGCTGTAAACACAACATATGTAACACAATAACAGGAACATTATCATGGCAGAGACGCTATCCCTCTGGCCACTCATCGGTATCGCGGTGATTGTGGTTGGATTTCTATTACGTTTTAACCCGGTGCTGGTGGTCATTGTCGCCGGGATCGTCACCGGTCTGGCGGCGCATATGCCCCTCGCCACCATTCTGGAAAAGCTGGGCGAAGGGTTCCTGAATACCCGTAACTTGCCCTATATCCTGCTGATCCCGCTGGCGGTTATCGGCCTGCTGGAGCGCCACGGCCTCAAAGAGCGCGCCCAGGCGTGGATCGCCAAAATTCGCAGCGCCACCTCCGGACGCCTGCTGATTGTCTACCTCTTCGTGCGTGAAGCCTCGGCGGCGATGGGGCTGACCAGCCTTGGCGGTCATCCGCAGATGGTGCGTCCGCTGCTGGCGCCGATGGCTGAAGGGGCCGCAGAGCAGAAGTATGGCGAGCTGCCGGGAGCAGTGCGCTATCGCCTGCGCGCGATGTCTGCCGCCACCGACAACGTCGGGCTGTTCTTCGGGGAGGATATCTTCGTCGCCTTCGGGGCGATCATCTTTATGCACAACTTTATGCTGGAGTCTGGCGGGATCCAGACCGAACCGCTGCACATTGCCCTGTGGGGGATCCCGACGGCGATTTGCGCCTTTATCATTCACGCCACCCGGCTATGGCGGCTGGATAAACATCTGGAACGCGAGCTGGCCAAAGTGCAGGGAGAGGCGAAATGAATTTCCAACAGAGTTACCTTTACTGGCTGGCAGGGCTGGTGCTGCTGATTGTCGCGCTAATGTCGTTTCGCGATAAGGCCAACCCGCGCCGGGTGACCACCGGGCTGTTCTGGGGGATTTACGGCCTGATGTTTTTACTCGGCGACTGGACTTACGCCCTGGTCGGGGATAAACGCAGCGTGCATATCGCCGTCGGCGTGGCGGTGGTAGGGCTGGCGCTGATCGCGGGCTTTGGTGGCGTGCGTCTCGGCAGCTATCACCAGCGTCAACCGCAGGAGCGTGAGGCCAGCGCGAAGCGCCTTGGCAACCGGCTGTTCTACCCGGCGCTGGCGATCCCAGTCGTTACCGTGGTGGGCGTGTTGATGTTTAACCATATTCCCGGTCTGCAGGAAGGCTTGTTCGGGCCGGGGAATCACTCGACGCTGGTAACCCTGTTCTCGATGACCGTCGGCTCGCTGATAGGCCTCGGAATGGCGGTGAAGATGACGCATGAGAAAGTGCATCAGCCAATCCAGGAGGCGCGCCGTCTGCTGGACTCCATCGGCTGGGCGTTTATCCTGCCGCAAATCCTCGCCACCCTGGGGCTGCTGTTTACCGCCGCAGGCGTGGGTGACGGTATCTCCTGGCTGACCAAAACCTATCTGGCGGTGGACAGCCGCTTTATCGCCGTTGCGGTGTATGCCATCGGCATGGCGCTGCTGACGATGGTGATGGGGAACGCCTTCGCCGCCTTCCCGATTGTCACCGCCGGAATCGGCATCCCCATTCTGGTTCTGCAGCACGGCGGTAATCCGGCGGTGATGGCGGCGATTGGCATGTTCTCTGGCTACTGCGGCACCCTGATGACGCCAATGGCGGCCAACTTTAACATCGTGCCCGCGGCGCTACTGGAGCTGCCGGATAAAAATGCGGTGATCAAAGCGCAGGTGCCGACAGGCGTGCTCCTGCTGATCACCAACGTGTTCCTGCTGTACTTCCTGATGTTCCTGTAAGGAGAGATGATGCGAACCGTATTAATGACCGGTTTTGACCCTTTTGGCGGAGAGAGTATTAACCCCTCCTGGGAAGTGGTTAAACAGCTGGAAGGGATGCATATTGACGGCTGTCGCGTGGTGACGCGCCAGCTGCCGTGCGTGTTTGGTGAGGCGTTGTCGGTGCTCAATGCCGCCATCGACGAACTCGACCCAACGCTGGTGATTGCCGTGGGGCAGGCGGGCGGGCGGGTTGATGTCACCGTCGAGCGCGTGGGCATCAACGTCGACGACGCGCGCATCGCGGATAATATCGGCCAGCAGCCGGTGGACGTCGCCATTGTGGCGGACGGCCCGGCGGCGTGGTTTAGCACGCTACCCATTAAAGCGATGGTGGCGGCGCTGCGCGAAGCCGGGGTTCCGGCCTCGGTGTCCCAGACTGCCGGGACGTTTGTCTGTAATCACGTGATGTATGGCCTGCTGCATAAGCTGGCGGATAAACCGGGAGCGAAGGGCGGGTTCATCCATATCCCTTATCTGCCCGAGCAGGCGGCAGCCCATCCCGGTGCCCCGAGCATGGCGGCGCAGACGGTGAAGCAGGCGCTGGAGATCGCCATTGCGGTTGGATTACGCCAGACGATGGACATTAAAGCGACTGGCGGTGCAACACACTAAATAAGGATGTAAACATGCCAGAAGGTCCGGAGATCCGCCGTGCAGCGGATAGCCTGGAGGCGGCGATCAAAGGCAAACCACTCACAGAGGTGTGGTTTGCCTTCCCGCAGCTAGCGCCTTACTCGTCACAGCTTGTCGGCCAGACGGTGACGCAGATAGAAACACGCGGCAAAGCGCTGCTGACCCACTTTTCGAATCAGCTGACGCTCTACAGCCATAACCAGCTATACGGCGTCTGGCGGGTGGTTGAGACCGGCGATGAACCGCAAACCACGCGGGTGCTGCGGGTGAAGCTGCAAACCGCAGAGAAAACCGTCCTGCTGTACAGCGCCTCGGACATTGAAATGCTCACCCCGGAACAGCTTACCACCCATCCGTTTCTACAGCGGGTCGGGCCGGACGTGCTGGATGTCCGGCTGACGGCAGAGGATGTCAAAGCGCGGCTGCTGTCGCCCCGGTTTCGCAATCGGCAGTTTTCCGGCCTGCTGCTGGACCAGGCGTTTCTTGCCGGGTTGGGCAACTATCTACGGGTGGAGATCCTTTGGGAGGTGGCGTTGGCGGCGCAGCACAAAGCCGCTCAGCTGAGCGAGGTGCAGCTTGACGCGCTTGCGCAGGCGCTGCTGGCGATCCCGCGCCTGTCGTATACCACGCGCGGGGTGGTGGATGACAATAAGCATCACGGGGCGCTGTTTCGCTTTAAGGTCTTTCATCGGGAGGGTAAACCCTGCGAGCGGTGCGGGGGGGCGATTGAGCGAACTCACCTTTCGTCACGACCATTCTACTGGTGCCCTGGGTGTCAGAAATAAAAAAGCCGGGTGAATCCCGGCTTTTGCATGTTATGGCGTTGTATCAGGCGGTAGTCACCGGTTTAGGGGCTTCTTTCACCTGCGCGTTCGCCAGCATGCGACGCACCGGGACAATCAGCACGATCAGCACCGCGGCACAGATCAGCAGCGCGATGGAGCAGCGGGCGAACAGGTCAGGCAGCATATCCAGCTGATCGGCCTTCACGTGACCGCCAATCAGGCCTGCCGCCAGGTTACCGAGCGCACTGGCACAGAACCACAGGCCCATCATCTGGCCGCGCATTCTCTCCGGTGCCAGCAGGGTCATGGTGGCAAGCCCTATCGGGCTCAGGCACAGTTCACCCAGGGTCAGCATCAGGATACTGCCCACCAGCCACAGGGGGGATACGCCCGCGCCTGCGCCATTAAGGACGTTTTGCGCGGCCAGCATCATCAGGCCAAAGCCGCCAGCGGCAAACAAAATACCGATAACAAACTTGGTGATACTGCCCGGACGCACGTTTTTACGCGCCAGCGCAGGCCAGGCCCAGCTGAAGATCGGTGCCAGAATAATAATAAACAGCGCGTTGATGGACTGGAACCACACTGCCGGGATCTCAAAATCACCGATCATGCGGTTGGTGTAATCGTTGGCAAACAGGTTGAATGAGGTCGGTTTCTGTTCGAACGCCGACCAGAAGAAGGCGGCGGAGACCAGCAGGATAAAGCACACCAGCAGCCTGGCGCGCTCTTTGCGGTTCAGCCCGGCAAACACAAACAGCCAGATAAAATACAGCGCCACCGAGACGGCAATGACATACACCAGCACGCTGGCAACCGCCACAGGGTTAATCACAATCACGCCCTGGGCAATCAGCGTCACAATCACCGCCACGCCGACGGCCAGCGCCAGCAGCCATGCGCCCACGCCGTTTTTCTTCGCCACCGGGTTATTCCAGGTGGAGTCGAGGCCCACTTCGCTGTCGTAGCGTTTCATCGCCGGCACGGCAAACAGGCGGAAGATGACTAACGCCACCAGCATTCCGATACCGCCAATACCAAAGCCCCAGTGCCAGCCGTGGGTTTTAATCAGCCAGCCAGAGATCAGCGGCGCGATAAACGACCCCATGTTAATGCCCATATAGAATAGCGAGAAGCCGCCATCACGACGGGCATCGTCTTTCTTGTACAGCGTGCCGACCATCACCGAGATACAGGTCTTGAACAGGCCGGAGCCGAGCACGATAAACATCAGGCCGATAAAGAACAGGCTGCTGCCCATAAAGGCGGAGAGGGCAATCGACAGATGGCCGAGGGCAATCAGAATTGAACCGTACCAGACGGCTTTTTGCTGGCCGAGCCAGTTATCCGCCAGCCAGCCGCCCGGCAGCGCGGCCAGGTACATGCTGCCGGCAAAGATCCCGACGATGGCCGAGGCGTTTTCACGCGCCAGCCCCATGCCGCCGTCGTATACGGTTGCCGCCATAAACAGGATCAGAAGCGGGCGAATGCCGTAGAACGAGAATCGCTCCCACATCTCTGTGAAGAAGAGCGAGCCGAGCGGATAAGGATGACCGAAGAACGTTCGGCTTTCGTGTTGACTGGCAGAGGTTTGCATAAATACTCCCGAAAGGTATGCCGTGATGTTGGTCGACACTGAAATGTTATTGACCATCGTGATGGGTCTTTCTTTTACATTCAGCGATATATTATTTAACTATTTGATAACCTGCCGGTGGTTTTGTCTAGTACCACCCGGGGGACTTTAAGACGAAAATCCGAGTGATGTCTAGTTTTACGGATTTTATGCTGATGCGCTGCGAAAAATGATTGACGGAGTGTATCGCCGGAATGGCGCAAAAAACGATAAAAAATGGCCGCCCATTGTCGGGAGGCCATTTTGGTATTCAGGCACAAAATGCCGGGGCGTTCCCCGGCGTTCTGGCTTAGTGTTTTGCGACGTCGGTTTTGAAGTCGCGCTGGTCGTAGCCGGTATACAGCTGGCGTGGACGCGCAATTTTCATCCCGTCGGTGTGCATTTCGTTCCAGTGCGCAATCCAGCCCACGGTACGGGCCATCGCGAAGATCACGGTGAACATGGAAGACGGAATACCCATTGCTTTCAGGATGATGCCCGAGTAGAAATCGACGTTCGGGTACAGTTTCTTCTCGATAAAGTACGGGTCGTTCAGCGCAATGTGTTCCAGCTCCATCGCCACCTGCAGCAGGTCGTCTTTGGTGCCCAACTCTTTCAGCACTTCATGGCAGGTTTCACGCATTACGGTCGCGCGCGGATCGTAGTTTTTGTAAACACGATGACCAAAGCCCATCAGACGGAAGGAGTCGTTTTTGTCTTTCGCACGACGTACGAATTCTGGAATGTGTTCAACGGAGCTGATCTCTTCCAGCATCTTCAGCGCAGCTTCGTTCGCGCCGCCGTGTGCCGGTCCCCACAGGGAGGCAATGCCCGCAGCGATACAGGCGAACGGGTTCGCGCCTGAAGAGCCTGCGGTACGTACGGTAGAGGTAGAGGCGTTCTGCTCGTGGTCCGCGTGCAGGATCAGAATACGGTCCATGGCGCGTTCCAGCACCGGGTTGATTTCGTACTCTTCACACGGCGTGGCGAACATCATACGCAGGAAGTTACCTGAGTAGGAGAGGTCGTTGCGTGGATAAACGAACGGCTGACCGATGGAGTATTTGTAGCACATCGCCGCCATGGTCGGCATTTTCGACAGCAGACGGAACGCCGCGATATCGCGGTGACGCTGGTTATTTACGTCCAGCGAATCGTGATAGAACGCGGCCAGCGCACCGGTGATGCCGCACATCACGGCCATCGGATGTGAATCGCGACGGAACGCATGGAACAGACGGGTGATCTGCTCATGGATCATGGTGTGGCGGGTTACGGTGGTTTTGAACTCATCGTACTGTTCCTGGCTCGGCTTTTCGCCGTTCAGCAGGATATAGCACACTTCCAGATAGTTGGATTCAGTGGCTAACTGATCGATGGGAAAACCGCGGTGCAGCAGGATACCTTCATCACCGTCGATATAGGTGATTTTGGATTCACAAGATGCGGTAGAGGTGAAACCTGGATCGAAGGTGAAGACACCTTTTGAACCTAGGGTACGGATATCAATAACATCCTGACCGAGCGTGCCTTTTAGCACATCCAGTTCAATAGCAGCGTCACCATTTAGGGTGAGTTTTGCCTTTGTATCAGCCATTTACGGTCTCCTTAGCGCCTTATTGCTTAAGACTGCCCGTATCCCGGATTTGCATTCAGCTGTTTAATCATTGTTACCAGTTTGTTATTGGGCTCGCCGCTCAGCTCACGAGGAGGAAACCTGGGTACAGAGCAATGGCGCTAGCAGGTAAACAAATGAGAAATCAGAGAAGTAACAGCAAATCAGTGTTTGCGCAGTCCGAATTATTCAAACCTGTATATCACTAATAACTGTCCTGATAACTTCGGTCAATACCATCACACTGTTACATAACTTATTCTCAGGTGAAAGAGAGACCTCATAACTTTTGCGCATTATATGCCTTTTCTGGTGACGTTTGTAACAATAATGTTTAACATTTGTCAAATCAGATGATTAAAATTTAAAAAGATGTTGTTATCGTGACTCTGATCACTGTTCGGCATAAAACCCGACAAACTGTATGTAGGTTAATTGTAATGATTTTGTGAACGCCCTATACTGCCGCCAGGTCTCCGGAAAACCCTGCAATCCCGAGCCAACCAGCGTTGTAATGCGTCATTTGAACATCTGGAAGCGATGTTATACATGACGCGTAGTTATATAAAAGGCACGCTGTCTGACCCGCACGCAGTCCGGAGGAAGGAAACAATAAGAACAGCATGTGGGCGTTATTCATGATAAGAAATGTGAAAAAACAAAGACCTGTCAATCTGGATCTGAAAACGATCCGATTCCCTGTAACGGCAATAGCGTCCATCCTTCATCGTGTATCCGGTGTGATCACGTTTGTCGCGGTGGGTATCCTCTTGTGGTTGCTCGGTACCAGCCTCTCGTCTCCGGAAGGATTCCAGCAGGCCTCTGCCATCATGAACGGTTTCTTCGTGAAATTTATCATGTGGGGCATCCTGACCGCGTTGGCCTACCACGTCGTCGTGGGTGTGCGTCATATGCTGATGGACTTTGGTTATCTGGAAGAGACCTTCGAAGCCGGCAAACGAACCGCTAACATTTCATTTGTCATCACTGTCGTGCTTTCACTTCTCGCAGGAGTCCTCGTATGGTAAGCAACGCCTCCGCATTTGGACGCAACGGCGTACATGACTTCATTCTGGTCCGTGCTACCGCCATCGTACTCACGCTCTACATCATCTACATGATCGGTTTCTTTGCCACCAGCGGCGACCTGACGTGGGAAATCTGGACCGGCTTCTTCGGTTCTGCTTTCACCAAAGTCTTCACCCTGCTGGCGCTGTTTTCCATTCTGATCCACGCCTGGATCGGCATGTGGCAGGTACTGACCGATTACGTTAAACCCCTGGCTATTCGCCTGCCTCTGCAGCTGGCAATCGTGGTTGCACTGGTGGTTTACGTTATTTATGGATTCGTTGTGGTGTGGGGTGTGTGATGAAACTGCCAGTCAGAGAATTTGATGCTGTCGTGATTGGTGCCGGTGGCGCAGGTATGCGCGCGGCACTGCAAATTTCCCAGAGCGGCCAGACCTGTGCGCTGCTCTCTAAAGTGTTCCCGACCCGTTCCCATACCGTTTCTGCGCAGGGTGGCATCACCGTGGCGCTCGGTAATACCCATGAAGATAACTGGGAATGGCACATGTATGACACGGTAAAAGGCTCCGATTACATCGGTGACCAGGACGCCATCGAATATATGTGTAAAACCGGCCCGGAAGCGATTCTGGAGCTGGACCATATGGGTCTGCCTTTCTCCCGTCTGGAAGACGGCACCATCTATCAGCGTCCGTTTGGCGGCCAGTCGAAGAACTTCGGCGGCGAGCAGGCGGCACGTACTGCAGCGGCAGCGGACCGTACCGGTCACGCGCTGTTGCACACCCTGTATCAGCAAAACCTGAAAAACCACACCACCATCTTCTCCGAGTGGTATGCGCTGGATCTGGTTAAAAACGAAGATGGCGCAGTGGTCGGGTGTACCGCCCTGTGTATCGAAACCGGTGAAGTGGTTTACTTCAAAGCCCGCGCCACCGTGCTGGCAACCGGCGGCGCAGGCCGTATTTACCAGTCCACCACTAACGCCCATATCAACACCGGTGACGGCGTCGGTATGGCGATCCGCGCTGGCGTGCCGGTGCAGGATATGGAGATGTGGCAGTTCCACCCAACCGGTATCGCCGGTGCGGGCGTGCTGGTGACAGAAGGCTGTCGCGGTGAAGGTGGCTACCTGCTGAACAAACACGGCGAGCGCTTTATGGAGCGTTATGCCCCGAATGCGAAAGACCTGGCGGGTCGTGACGTGGTGGCACGTTCCATCATGATCGAAATCCGTGAAGGTCGCGGCTGCGACGGTCCGTGGGGCCCGCATGCCAAACTGAAGCTCGACCATCTGGGTAAAGAGGTTCTGGAATCCCGCCTGCCGGGCATCCTGGAGCTGTCCCGTACCTTTGCTCACGTTGACCCGGTGAAAGAGCCGATCCCGGTTATCCCAACCTGCCACTACATGATGGGCGGAATTCCGACCAAAGTGAGCGGCCAGGCGCTGACCGTGAACGAGCAGGGCGAAGACGTGGTGATCCCGGGCCTGTTCGCGGTAGGTGAAATTGCCTGCGTATCGGTTCATGGTGCCAACCGTCTGGGCGGTAACTCGCTGCTCGACCTGGTGGTGTTTGGTCGTGCAGTCGGTCTGCATTTGCAGGAATCCATCGCCGAACAGGGCGACCTGCGTGATGCTACCGAAGCCAATATCGAGGCCTCTCTTGAACGTCTGAATCGCTGGAACGGTAACCGTAACGGCGAAGATCCGGTGGAAATCCGCAAAGCGTTGCAGGCGTGCATGCAGAACAACTTCTCGGTATTCCGCGAAGGTGATGCGATGGCGAAAGGGCTTGAAGAACTGAAAGTGATCCGCGAGCGTCTGAAAAATGCCCGTCTGGACGACACCTCCAGTGAATTCAACACCCAGCGCGTCGAGTGCCTGGAGCTGGATAACCTGATGGAAACCGCCTTTGCAACAGCGGTCTCTGCAAACTTCCGTACCGAAAGCCGTGGCGCGCATAGCCGCTTCGACTTCCCGGAAAGGGACGATGAAAACTGGCTGTGTCATTCCCTGTATCTGCCAGAGTCGGAATCCATGACGCGACGTGAAGTCAACATGGAACCGAAACTGCGTCCGGCGTTCCCGCCGAAGATTCGTACTTACTAATGCGGAGACAGGATAATGAAACTCGAATTCTCAGTTTATCGTTATAACCCGGATGTAGATGACGCTCCGCATATGCAGGATTACACCCTGGAAGCGGAAGAAGGCCGTGACATGATGCTGCTGGATGCCTTAATGCAGCTGAAAGAAAAAGATCCGACACTGTCATTTCGTCGTTCCTGCCGTGAAGGGGTGTGTGGCTCCGACGGTCTGAACATGAATGGCAAAAACGGTCTGGCCTGTATCACCCCGATCTCCGCGCTCCAGCGTGCCGGTCAGAAAATCGTCATTCGCCCGCTGCCTGGCCTGCCAGTGGTGCGCGATTTGGTGGTGGACATGGGGCAATTCTATGCACAATATGAGAAGATTAAGCCTTACTTGTTGAATAATGGGCAAAATCCACCCGCTCGTGAGCATTTGCAGTCGCCCGAGCAGCGTGAAAAACTCGATGGCCTGTATGAGTGTATTCTCTGTGCATGTTGTTCGACGTCCTGCCCGTCATTCTGGTGGAACCCGGACAAGTTTGTCGGCCCGGCTGGCCTGCTGGCCGCGTATCGCTTCCTGATTGACAGCCGCGATACCGAAACCGACAGCCGTCTTGAAGGGCTGAGTGATGCTTTCAGCGTATTCCGCTGCCATAGCATCATGAACTGCGTCAGTGTATGTCCGAAGGGGCTGAACCCGACGCGCGCCATCGGCCACATTAAGTCGATGCTGTTGCAGCGCAGTGCCTGAGTAACAAGAGGGGAGCGCGTTTCCCCTCACCCAGACCCTCTCCCCACAGGGGAGAGGGGATAGATTGCAGAAACCTTTAAAAACTGCCCTGAACTACTCTGAAGTCCAGACAGTTTCTAAAGGTTCCTTCGCGGGCCGCACAAGAGCTCGCAGGTGAACCCCGGCACGTACACGCGGTGTACGTGGTAGTTTCTACGGCGAAATAAGCATAAACATGCTTAAGGGATCACGATGCAGAACGGCGCAATGAAAGCCTGGCTGGACTCTTCTTTCCTCTCTGGTGCGAACCAAAGCTGGATTGAGCAGCTCTATGAAGACTTCTTAACCGATCCTGACTCAGTGGACGCTAACTGGCGTTCCATGTTCCAGCAGTTACCTGGAACGGGAGTCAAACCGGATCAATTCCATTCCAAAACACGTGATTATTTCCGTCGTCTGGCGAAGGATGCCTCACGTTACTCTTCCGCCATTTCTGACCCTGACACCAACGCGAAGCAGGTTAAAGTCCTGCAGCTGATCAACGCCTATCGATTCCGCGGCCATCAGCATGCGAACCTCGATCCACTGGGATTGTGGCAGCAGGAGCGCGTGGCGGATTTAGACCCGGCTTATCACGATCTGACCGAAGCTGATTTCCAGGACAGCTACAACGTGGGTTCTTTCGCTATCGGCAAAGACACGATGAAGCTGGGCGAACTGCTGGAAGCGCTGAAGCAAACCTACTGCGGGTCGATCGGTGCGGAATACATGCACATCACCTCAACCGAAGAGAAACGCTGGATCCAACAGCGCATCGAGTCGGTTGCCGGTAAATCCACCTTCAATGCCGATGAGAAGAAACGCTTCCTCAACGAACTGACCGCAGCTGAAGGGCTGGAGCGCTACCTTGGCGCCAAATTCCCGGGGGCAAAACGCTTTTCGCTGGAAGGCGGCGATGCGCTGGTGCCGATGCTGAAAGAGCTGATCCGCCATGCGGGCAACAGCGGCACCCGTGAAGTGGTGCTGGGTATGGCGCACCGTGGTCGTCTGAACGTACTGATCAACGTGCTGGGTAAAAAGCCGCAGGATCTGTTCGACGAGTTCGCGGGCAAACATAAAGAACACCTCGGTACCGGTGACGTGAAGTACCACATGGGCTTCTCATCGGATATCGAAACTAAAGGCGGCCTGGTTCACATGGCGCTGGCGTTTAACCCGTCGCACCTTGAGATCGTCAGTCCGGTCGTTATCGGCTCCGTGCGCGCGCGTCTGGACCGTCTGGACGAGCCAAGCAGCAATAAAGTGCTGCCAATCACCATTCACGGTGATGCGGCGATCACCGGTCAGGGCGTGGTTCAGGAAACGCTGAACATGTCCAAAGCGCGGGGTTACGAAGTGGGCGGTACCGTTCGCATCGTGATCAACAACCAGGTGGGCTTCACCACCTCGAATCCGCTGGATGCGCGTTCCACCCCGTACTGCACCGACATTGGTAAAATGGTGCAGGCGCCGATCTTCCACGTGAATGCGGATGACCCGGAAGCGGTCGCATTTGTTACCCGTCTGGCGCTGGACTTCCGTAACACCTTTAAGCGTGATGTGCTTATCGATCTGTTCTGCTATCGCCGTCATGGCCATAACGAAGCGGACGAGCCAAGTGCAACTCAGCCACTGATGTATCAGAAAATCAAAAAGCATCCGACTCCGCGCAAAATCTATGCTGACAAGCTGGAAGCGGACAAGATCGTCACGCTGGAAGATGCGACCGAGATGGTCAATCTGTACCGTGACGCGCTGGATGCAGGCGAATGTGTGGTGAAAGAGCTGCGACCGATGAACATGCACTCCTTTACCTGGTCGCCGTACCTCAACCACGACTGGGATGAGAGCTACCCGAACAAGGTCGAGATGAAGCGTCTGCAGGAGCTGGCGAAACGCATCAGCACCGTACCAGAAGCTATCGAAATGCAGTCCCGCGTGCAGAAAATCTACACTGACCGTCAGTCAATGGCGGCTGGCGAGAAGCTGTTTGACTGGGGCGGTGCAGAAAACCTGGCCTACGCAACCCTGGTTGACGAAGGCATTCCGGTGCGTCTGTCGGGCGAAGATGCGGGCCGCGGCACCTTCTTCCACCGTCACGCCGTGGTGCACAACCAGACCAACGGTTCAACCTACACCCCGCTGCAGCACGTGCATAACGGTCAGGGCCAGTTCAAGGTCTGGGACTCCGTGCTGTCTGAAGAAGCGGTGCTGGCATTCGAATACGGTTACGCCACCGCAGAACCGCGCACCCTGACCATCTGGGAAGCGCAGTTCGGTGACTTTGCCAACGGTGCGCAGGTGGTTATCGACCAGTTCATCAGCTCCGGCGAGCAGAAGTGGGGCCGTATGTGTGGCCTGGCGATGCTGCTGCCGCACGGCTATGAAGGGCAGGGCCCGGAGCACTCCTCCGCCCGTCTCGAGCGATATCTGCAACTGTGCGCCGAGCAGAACATGCAGGTTTGTGTTCCGTCTACCCCGGCACAGGTTTATCACATGCTGCGTCGTCAGGCGCTGCGCGGGATGCGCCGTCCGCTGGTGGTGATGTCTCCGAAATCACTGCTGCGTCATCCGTTAGCCGTGTCTACGCTGGATGAGCTGGCAAACGGCACCTTCATGCCAGCGATTGGCGAGATTGATGACCTGGATCCGCAGGCGGTGAAACGTGTGGTGATGTGTTCTGGTAAGGTTTATTACGATCTGCTGGAGCAGCGTCGCAAGAATGGCCAGAAAGATGTCGCTATTGTGCGTATCGAGCAGCTGTATCCGTTCCCGCATCAGGCGATGCAGGAAGCGTTAAAACCTTATGCTCACGTGCATGATTTTGTCTGGTGCCAGGAAGAGCCCCTCAACCAGGGCGCATGGTACTGTAGCCAGCATCATTTCCGTGAAGTGATTCCATTTGGGTCCGCTCTGCGTTACGCAGGTCGCCCGGCCTCTGCCTCTCCGGCGGTAGGATATATGTCCGTTCACCAGAAGCAGCAGCAAGATCTGGTCAATGACGCGCTGAACGTCGATTAATTAAAGGATAAATAATGAGTAGCGTAGATATTCTTGTTCCCGACCTGCCTGAGTCCGTTGCCGATGCAACCGTTGCGACCTGGCACAAAAAACCGGGCGATGTCGTCAAGCGTGACGAAGTGCTGGTAGAAATCGAAACTGACAAAGTGGTACTGGAAGTACCGGCTTCGGCGGATGGCATTCTGGATGCAGTCCTGGAAGATGAAGGCACTACCGTGACCTCTCGCCAGATCCTCGGTCGCCTGCGTGAAGGCAACAGTGCGGGCAAAGAGTCCAGCGCAAAAACTGAAGAGAAAGCGTCTACGCCGGCCCAGCGCCAGCAGGCTTCTCTGTCCGAGCAGAACAACGATGCCCTGAGCCCGGCGATCCGTCGCCTGCTGGCAGAGCACAACCTTGACGCGGCGGCCATTAAAGGCACCGGCGTTGGCGGCCGTCTGACCCGTGAAGATGTGGATAAACATCTGGCTAAAGCCCCGGCGCAAGCCGAAGCTAAAGCCCCGGCTGCAGCAGCTCCGACTGCACAGCCTGCTCTGGGCGCGCGCAGCGAAAAACGCGTTCCGATGACCCGTCTGCGTAAGCGTGTGGCTGAGCGTCTGCTGGAAGCGAAAAACTCCACCGCGATGCTGACCACCTTCAACGAAGTCAACATGAAGCCAATCATGGACCTGCGTAAGCAGTACGGTGACGCGTTTGAGAAACGTCACGGTATCCGTCTGGGCTTTATGTCCTTCTACGTCAAAGCGGTTGTTGAAGCGCTGAAACGCTACCCGGAAGTTAACGCCTCTATCGATGGCGAAGATGTGGTGTATCACAACTACTTCGACGTCAGCATGGCGGTATCTACCCCGCGCGGCCTGGTGACCCCGGTTCTGCGTGACGTGGATACCCTGGGCATGGCGGACGTTGAGAAAGGCATTAAAGAGCTGGCACTGAAAGGCCGCGACGGCAAGCTGACAGTTGAAGATCTGACCGGCGGTAACTTCACCATTACCAACGGCGGCGTATTCGGTTCGCTGATGTCTACCCCGATCATCAACCCACCGCAGAGCGCGATCCTGGGCATGCACGCCATCAAAGATCGTCCGATGGCGGTTGACGGTAAAGTCGAGATCCTGCCGATGATGTATCTGGCGCTCTCTTACGATCACCGTCTGATCGATGGCCGCGAGTCCGTGGGCTTCCTGGTGGCGATTAAAGAGCTGCTGGAAGATCCGACCCGTCTGCTGCTGGACGTATAGTTTTCGTAGTCTTGCCCGGCGGCGCGTTGTCAGCCGGGCCTATAAAAGCATGACCTCACGATTACCCTGAAGGATGGATAGAACACATGAACTTACATGAATATCAGGCTAAACAGCTGTTTGCCCGGTATGGCTTACCGGCTCCGGTGGGTTATGCCTGCAATACCCCACGTGAAGCAGAAGAAGCCGCATCAAAAATCGGCGCGGGTCCTTGGGTTGTTAAATGTCAGGTTCACGCTGGTGGCCGCGGTAAAGCGGGTGGTGTGAAGGTCGTTAACAGTAAAGAAGAGATCCGCGCATTTGCTGAGCATTGGCTGGGCAAACGTCTGGTGACCTACCAGACAGACGCGAGCGGCCAGCCGGTTAACCAGATCCTGGTTGAAGCGGCGACCGACATTGCAAAAGAACTGTACCTCGGCGCAGTGGTAGACCGTAGCTCCCGTCGCGTGGTGTTTATGGCCTCTACCGAAGGCGGCGTGGAAATCGAAAAAGTGGCGGAAGAGACCCCGCACCTGATCCACAAAGTGGCTATCGATCCGCTGGCAGGCCCAATGCCTTACCAGGGACGCGAGCTGGCATTCAAACTGGGTCTGGAAGGCAAACTGGTTCAGCAGTTCACTAAGATCTTCATGGGTCTGGCAAACATCTTCCTGGAGCGCGACCTGGCGCTGATCGAAATCAACCCGCTGGTGATCACTAAGCAGGGCGATTTGATCTGCCTCGACGGCAAGCTGGGCGCTGACGGCAATGCGCTGTTCCGCCAGGCGGATCTGCGCGAAATGCGCGACCAGTCTCAGGAAGATCCACGTGAAGCGCAGGCTGCACAGTGGGAACTGAACTACGTGGCACTCGATGGCAACATCGGTTGCATGGTTAACGGTGCGGGCCTGGCAATGGGCACCATGGACATCGTTAAGCTGCACGGCGGTGAGCCGGCCAACTTCCTCGACGTAGGCGGTGGCGCAACCAAAGAGCGCGTAACCGAAGCCTTCAAAATCATTCTTTCCGATGACAACGTCAAAGCCGTTCTGGTTAACATCTTTGGCGGCATCGTGCGTTGCGACCTGATCGCCGACGGTATCATCGGTGCGGTAGAAGAAGTGGGCGTTAACGTCCCGGTGGTGGTGCGTCTGGAAGGTAACAACGCTGAACTCGGCGCGAAAAAACTGGCTGACAGCGGCCTGAATATTATTGCAGCGAAAAGTCTGACGGA
Organism: Silvania hatchlandensis; assembly: GCF_025564065.1. Classification (GTDB taxonomy): domain Bacteria; phylum Pseudomonadota; class Gammaproteobacteria; order Enterobacterales; family Enterobacteriaceae; genus Enterobacter; species Enterobacter hatchlandensis. Next base: position 28,863 of record NZ_JAMGZK010000041.1, read on the forward strand.
TGCCGCTCAGCAGGTAGTTGCCGCAGTGGAGGGGAAATAATGTCCGTTTTAATTAATAAAGACACGAAGGTCATCTGCCAGGGCTTTACCGGCAGCCAGGGTTCATTCCACTCTGAGCAGGCGATTGCATACGGTACGCAAATGGTTGGCGGCGTCACCCCAGGCAAAGGCGGCACCACGCATCTGGGCCTGCCGGTGTTCAACACCGTGCGTGAAGCTGTAGAAGCGACAGGCGCTACCGCGACCGTTATCTACGTTCCGGCTCCGTTCTGTAAAGACTCCATTCTGGAAGCGATCGACGCAGGCATCAAACTGATCATCACCATCACTGAAGGCATCCCGACGCTGGATATGCTGACCGTGAAAGTGAAACTGGATGAAGCTGGCGTACGCATGATTGGCCCGAACTGCCCAGGTGTGATCACCCCAGGCGAATGTAAAATCGGCATCATGCCGGGTCACATTCACAAGCCGGGCAAAGTGGGCATCGTTTCCCGCTCCGGTACGCTGACCTATGAAGCGGTTAAGCAGACCACCGACTACGGTTTCGGCCAGTCCACCTGTGTGGGCATCGGCGGCGACCCGATCCCGGGCTCTAACTTCATCGACATCCTGAAGCTGTTCCAGGAAGATCCGCAGACTGAAGCCATCGTGATGATCGGTGAAATCGGCGGTAGCGCAGAAGAAGAAGCGGCTGCGTACATTAAAGATCACGTTACCAAACCGGTTGTTGGCTACATCGCCGGTGTAACGGCGCCGAAAGGCAAACGTATGGGCCATGCGGGCGCTATCATCGCAGGCGGCAAAGGTACTGCGGACGAGAAGTTCGCAGCGCTGGAAGCAGCAGGCGTGAAAACCGTTCGCAGCCTGGCGGATATCGGCGAAGCGCTGAAATCCATCATTAAGTAAATCCTCTCTGCTCCCCGTGCGGGGAGCTTTGACATAATAATGTCTGTTTCGACATGGTTGGCCATCGTAAGGTGGCCTTTTTTTATTTTTGACCGCTAACAAAATGATAACAGTGCGGTGTTAAGTCTAATGGAATTAAAAGTAAAATATTTGTTATTAAAACTTCAGATATAAGCAGACTGGAAACTTGCTGGTAAGTTACTACGCTTAATGGTTTGCCTTTTATTAAAATACTTCGCCCACCTCACGTTAATTTAAATCACCTTTATTTATATTTCAGAGCTGATTCAATAACCATTGGCGCATAACGCCAACATAAAGTTAACAAAAAAATCATCAGATTTACCATCAAGAAACACCTTTAACACCACGGCTCAAGATTGATTTATATCAATATTTAATGCCTGGAAAAGGGCTTCAAAAGACGTTAAATTGTTCCCGATCAAACTGGTCGAAAAGTGATAAATTCGCTATATGTTGATCACCGTCGTAAAACGTCAATCTCTTTCAATAAAAACCTGTTTATTGTAAGGGCTTTGCAGCGTAATATATTTGCGGGATCAATTTGAGTTTTTTATTAACGCATCTGTAACCTTTCATCATGGCTTTTTCCTCCTGCGAAGATGAAGTAAAGAAGAAAGGGTGCTGATAACTTTTGTATTGGGGCATGTGTGTGAATCCTTTCTAACGGGGTTCATTCTCGGAGTCTTCATGCGATGAGCAAGGAGTCATGATGTTAGATGTAGTCGAACTGTCGCGCTTACAGTTTGCCTTGACCGCGATGTACCACTTCCTGTTTGTGCCACTGACGCTCGGTATGGCGTTCCTGCTGGCCATCATGGAAACGGTGTACGTCCTTTCCGGCAAACAGATTTATAAAGATATGACCAAATTCTGGGGCAAGTTGTTTGGTATCAACTTCGCTCTGGGTGTGGCAACCGGCCTGACCATGGAGTTCCAGTTCGGGACTAACTGGTCCTACTATTCCCACTACGTCGGGGATATCTTCGGTGCGCCGCTGGCCATTGAAGGTCTGATGGCCTTCTTCCTCGAATCCACCTTTGTAGGTCTGTTCTTCTTCGGCTGGGATCGTCTGAGTAAAGTTCAGCACATGGCGGTGACCTGGCTGGTCGCGTTGGGCTCCAACCTGTCCGCACTGTGGATCCTGGTGGCCAACGGCTGGATGCAGAACCCGATCGCGTCTGACTTCAACTTCGAAACCATGCGTATGGAGATGGTCAGCTTCTCCGAACTGGTGCTGAACCCGGTCGCCCAGGTGAAATTCGTTCACACTGTGGCGTCTGGCTATGTCTGCGGCGCGATGTTCGTGCTGGGCATCAGCGCCTACTACATGCTGCGTGGCCGTGACTTCGCCTTTGCAAAACGCTCTTTCGCCATCGCTGCAAGCTTTGGTATGGCGGCAATCCTCTCCGTTATCGTGCTGGGTGATGAATCCGGTTACGAAATGGGTGACGTGCAGAAAACCAAACTGGCCGCTATCGAAGCCGAATGGGAAACCCAACCGGCTCCGGCGGCGTTCACCCTGTTTGGTATTCCTGATCAGGATGCGCAGGAAAACCACTTTGCGATTCAGATCCCTTATGCGCTGGGCATCATTGCCACCCGCTCTGTGGACACGCCGGTTATCGGACTGAAAGATCTGCTGGTGCAGCATGAAGAACGTATCCGTAACGGGATGAAAGCCTATTCCCTGCTGGAGCAACTGCGTTCAGGTACCACCGACCCGTCCGTACGCGATCAGTTTAACGACGTGAAGAAAGACCTGGGTTACGGTCTGCTGCTGAAACGCTATACCCCGAACGTCTCTGACGCGACGGAAGCGCAAATTCAAATGGCAACCAAAGACTCGATTCCACGCGTGGCGCCGTTGTACTTTGCTTTCCGTATCATGGTTGGCTGCGGCATCATCATGCTCTTGATCATTGGCGCCTCCTTCTGGTCGGTGATTCGTAACCGTATCGGTCAGCGTAAGTGGCTGCTGCGTGCGGCGCTGTATGGTATGCCATTACCGTGGATCGCCATCGAGTCCGGCTGGTTTGTTGCAGAGTATGGCCGTCAGCCATGGGCGATCGGTGAGGTACTACCAACCGCGGTGGCGAACTCGTCTCTGACAGCCGGCGATCTGATTTTCTCGATGTTGCTGATTTGCGGTCTGTACACCCTGTTCCTGGTGGCTGAATTGTTCCTGATGTTCAAATTCGCACGCCTTGGTCCAAGCAGCCTGAAAACCGGTCGCTACCACTACGAGCAGTCCACCGTGGCTTCTCAGCCGGCACGCTAAGACAGGAGTCGTCAAATGATCGATTATGAAGTATTGCGTTTTATCTGGTGGCTGCTGATCGGTATTCTGCTGATTGGTTTTGCGGTCACTGACGGTTTCGACATGGGGGTGGGCATGCTCACCCGCTTCCTCGGTCGTAATGATACCGAGCGTCGAATTATGATTAACTCCATCGCCCCGCACTGGGACGGTAACCAGGTGTGGCTGATCACCGCTGGCGGCGCGCTGTTCGCGGCCTGGCCAATGGTTTATGCCGCGGCGTTCTCGGGTTTCTACGTGGCGATGATTCTGGTGCTGGCCGCGTTGTTCTTCCGTCCGGTAGGCTTTGACTACCGCTCGAAGATTGAAGATCCACGCTGGCGCAACATGTGGGACTGGGGCATCTTCATCGGTAGCTTCGTGCCACCGTTGGTGATTGGCGTGGCGTTCGGCAACCTGCTGCAGGGCGTGCCGTTCCACCTCGATGAATATATGCGCCTGTACTACACCGGCAACTTCTTCCAGCTACTGAACCCGTTTGGTCTGCTGGCAGGTGTCGTCAGCGTGGCGATGATCCTGACCCAGGGCGCGACCTATCTGCAGATGCGTACCGTGGGCGAACTTCATCTGCGCTCTCGTGCGGTTTCTCAGGTTGCGGCGCTGGTTACCTTGGTAGGCTTCGCACTGGCTGGCGTTTGGGTGATGTTCGGCATCGACGGTTATGTCGTGACCTCGGCGATTAACCACGCTGCGCCGTCGAACCCGCTGACCAAAGAAGTGGCGCGTCAGGCTGGTGCATGGCTGGTGAACTTCAATAATATGCCAGCGCTGTGGGCTATCCCGGCACTGGGCGTTGTGCTGCCGCTGCTGACCCTGCTGACCTCTCGCATGGAAAAAGGCGCATGGGCGTTCGTCTTCTCTTCACTGACGCTGGCGTGCATCATCCTGACGTCCGGTATCGCGATGTTCCCGTTCGTGATGCCTTCCAGCACCATGATGAATGCGAGCCTGACCATGTGGGATGCCACCTCTAGCCAGATGACGCTGAATCTGATGACCTTCGTGGCGGCCGTGTTCGTACCGATTATTCTGGCCTACACCGCCTGGTGTTACTGGAAAATGTTCGGTCGTATCACGAAAGAACATATCGAAAGCAATACCCACTCTATGTATTAAGGAAGGAGCTGAATATGTGGTATTTCGCATGGATTTTAGGAACGCTTCTGGCCTGTGCATTTGGAGTGATTACCGCCCTGGCGCTTGAGCACGTTGAAGCGGCTAAAGCAGGTGAAGAAAAACACTGATGAATATTATCGCAATGTTGTATGCGGTAATGGACAAGCGCCCGTTAAGGGCGCTTTCCTTAGTGATGGCCTTACTGCTGGCGGGTTGTATGTTCTGGGATCCGTCGCGCTTTGCGGCGAAGACCAGCGAGCTGGAAATCTGGCACGGCTTCCTCATGATGTGGGCGGTCTGCGCCGGGGTGATCCACGGCGTAGGTTTTCGTCCGAAAGCCGTTCACTGGCAGGGCATCTTCTGTCCGCTGATTGCCGATATCATTTTACTGGTCGGTCTGATTTTCTTTTTCAACTGAATAAGAATCATCCGTTAAAATTATGGGCTTACCCTGGCCCATAAATATTTACTCTCCGTTTACCTTCTCCCATTCCAAACCACCTTCCCCGCGCGTATAGTAACGACGTTTAAAAGCGCTAACTTTTGTTGCATTACCGGGATGTAAAGTGAATACAACGCTGTTTCGATGGCCGGTTCGTGTCTACTACGAAGACACTGATGCCGGTGGTGTGGTTTATCACGCCAGCTACGTTGCTTTTTATGAACGGGCACGCACTGAGATGCTGCGCCATCATCACTTCAGCCAGCAGGTTTTGTTGGCCGAGCGCGTTGCCTTCGTGGTACGCAAGATGACGCTGGAGTATTTTGCACCTGCCAGACTCGACGATATGCTCGAAGTCCAAACGGAAATAACATCAATGCGCGGAACCTCACTGGTTTTCACGCAGCGGATCGTCAATGCAGAGAACCAGGTACTGAACGAAGCTGAAGTCCTGATTGTTTGTGTTGATCCACTCATCATGAAGCCTCGTGCGCTTCCTAAGTCTATTGTCGCGGAGTTTAAGCAGTGACTGACATGAATATCCTTGATTTGTTCCTGAAGGCTAGCCTTCTGGTTAAACTTATCATGTTCATTTTGATTGGCTTTTCAATCGCATCCTGGGCCATCATCATCCAGAGAACCCGTATCCTCAATGCGGCAACCCGTGAAGCGGAAGCCTTTGAAGATAAGTTCTGGTCTGGTATCGAACTTTCACGTTTGTACCAGGAGAGCCAGGGACGCCGTGAGAACCTTTCCGGCTCCGAGCAAATGTTCTATAGCGGCTTTAAAGAGTTCGCCCGTTTGCACCGTGCCAACAACCATGCGCCTGAAGCGGTCGTTGAAGGGGCGGCACGTGCCATGCGCATCTCAATGAACCGTGAGCTGGAAACGCTGGAAACGCATATTCCGTTCCTCGGCACCGTGGGTTCCATCAGTCCGTACATCGGTCTGTTTGGTACCGTCTGGGGGATCATGCATGCCTTTATCGCCCTGGGTGCGGTAAAACAGGCGACGCTGCAAATGGTGGCACCGGGTATCGCAGAAGCACTGATCGCGACCGCTATTGGTCTGTTCGCCGCCATTCCAGCGGTTATGGCGTATAACCGCCTGAACCAGCGTGTGAACAAACTGGAACTGAATTACGACAACTTTATGGAAGAGTTCACCGCGATTCTGCACCGCCAGGCGTTTACCAGCACCGAGAGCAACAAGGGGTAAACCATGGCCAGACAGCGTGGACGGGGTCGTCGTGAACTAAAGTCCGAAATCAACATTGTACCGCTGCTGGACGTTTTGCTGGTGTTGCTGCTTATTTTTATGGCAACAGCGCCAATCATTACGCAGAGCGTTGAGGTTGATCTGCCGGATGCGACAGAATCCCAGGCCGTAAGCAGCAATGACAACCCACCGGTTATCATTGAAGTTTCCGGAGTAGGGCAGTACAGCGTGGTGGTTGAAAAAGATCGTCTGGATCAACTGCCGCCGGAGCAGGTCATTGCCGAAGCGCAACGACGTCTGCAGGCGGATCCGAAAACGGTCTTCTTGATCGGTGGTGCTAAAGACGTGCCTTACGATGAAATCATTAAAGCGCTGAACCTGTTGCATAGCGCAGGCGTCAAGTCAGTTGGCTTGATGACGCAGCCTATTTGATCATCTGCGTACACAACAGAGTTTTTGGGAACCCATAGTGTCAAAGGCAACCGAACAAAACGATAAGCTTAAACGGGCGATAATTGTCTCTGCCGTGCTGCATATCATTCTTTTTGCGGCACTGATCTGGAGTTCGTTCGATGAGCATATGGATGCTGCTGCGGGCGGAGGAGGCGGTTCATCCATCGATGCCGTGATGGTCGATCCCGGTGCGGTGGTGCAGAACTATAACCGTCAGCAGCAACAGCAGGCGAGTGCAAAACGTGCTGAAGAGCAACGCGACAAACAGGCGCAACAGCAAGCGGAAGAGCTGCGTGAAAAGCAGGCCGCCGAGCAGGAACGTCTGAAGCAGCTCGAGAAAGATCGTTTGCAGGCGCAGGAAGCGGCGAAAGAGCAGGCGGAGCAGCAGAAGCAGGCTGAAACCGCGGCGAAGAAAGCGCAGGAGCAGCAAAAGCAGGCGGAAGAAGCTGCAGCGAAAGCGGCAGCGGACGCAAAAGCGCAGGCTGATGCGCAGGCGAAGCAAGCAGCCGATGCTGCGAAGCAAGCCGCTGAAGCCGCCAAAAAAGCGGCAGCCGATGCGCAAAAAGTGGCTGAAGCAGCAGCCGCGAAAGCCGCTGCTGATGCACAGAAGAAAGTAGAAGCAGAGGCCGCTAAAAAAGCCGCTGCTGACGCGCAGAAAAAAGCCGAAGCAGACGCCGCCAAAAAAGCGGCTCAGGAGGCTGAGAAGAAAGCCACTGCCGAGGCGGCTAAAAAGGCTGCAGCAGCAGAAAAAGCCGCTGCGGACAAAGCGGCTGCTGAACAAGCCGCGGCTGATAAAAAGGCCGCTGCAGCAGAAAAAGCAGCAGCGGATAAAAAAGCCGCTGCAGCTGAAAAAGCCGCAGCCGATAAGAAAGCCGCTGCTGACAAGGCTGCTGCTGAAAAAGCCGCTGCCGGTAAAGCCGCCGCAGCCAAGAAAGCGGCTGCTGAAAAAGCGGCCGCGTCGGACGTTGACGACCTGTTCGGTGATTTAAGTTCAGGTAAGAATGCGCCGAAAGGCAGCAACAGCGGTAGCGCAGGGGGTGCTTCTCCTGCTAAAGGAAGTAAGCCGGGGCAGGGCGGTGCATCTCAGGCGGAGATTGCCTCGTATATTGCACAGGTTCAGGCCGCCATTCGTGGGCATCTGTACGACTGGGATAGCTTCCAGGGGAAAACCTGTACGTTACGCGTCAATCTGAGCGCGGATGGGACTATCCTTAGCGTCAAGCAAGAGGGTGGCGATCCGGCATTCTGTCAGCAGATGCTGTCTGCAACCAGCAGGATGACTAAGTTCCCGAAACCGCCTTCTCAGGCTGTGTTTGAAACGTTCAAAAACGCACCACTGGACTTCAAACCATAGGTTATATTTTCCCCGTGCGAACGGGGAAAATAGACCCGGTTAGAGTCACAGAGTTCTGGTAGTTTTGTCGAATTGAGTTTGTTAACATTCTGCTAAATTATCGCGGGTAAGGTTACCCGGGTATGGGAGACATGATGAAGCAGGCATTACGTGTTGCAGTAAGTTTCTTTATGCTGTGGGCAGCCGTGCTGCACGCAGAAGTGCGTATCGAGATCACCCAAGGGGTGGACTCGGCGCGTCCGATTGGCGTGGTTCCGTTCCAGTGGGCAGGCCCTGGTGCAGCACCGGAAGACGTGGGTGGCATCGTTGCTGCTGACCTGCGTAACAGCGGTAAATTTAATCCGTTAGACCGTTCTCGTCTGCCGCAGCAGCCGGGCACTGCCGCCGAGTTGCAGCCAGCAGCATGGTCTGCGCTGGGTATTGATGCCGTGGTCGTGGGTCAGGTTACCCCGAACGCGGACGGCGGTTACACCGTGGCCTACCAGCTGGTAGACACCGGTGGCGCACCGGGTACCGTACTGGCGCAGAACAGCTACAAAGTGAACAAGCAGTGGCTGCGCTATGCCGGTCACACCGCCAGTGATGAAGTGTTCGAGAAGCTGACCAGCATTAAAGGCGCTTTCCGTACCCGTATCGCTTACGTTGTACAGACCAACGGTGGTCAGTTCCCGTATGAACTGCGCGTGTCTGACTACGATGGTTACAACCAGTTCACCGTTCACCGTTCACCACAGCCGCTGATGTCACCGGCCTGGTCTCCGGACGGCTCTAAACTGGCTTACGTCACCTTCGAAAGCGGGCGTTCTGCGCTGGTTATCCAGACGCTGGCGAATGGCGCAGTGCGTCAGGTTGCTTCATTCCCACGTCACAACGGCGCACCGGCGTTCTCGCCTGACGGTTCCAAACTGGCGTTTGCCCTGTCTAAAACCGGTAGCCTGAACCTGTACGTGATGGATATCGGCTCCGGCCAGATCCGCCAGGTCACTGATGGTCGCAGCAACAACACCGAACCAACCTGGTTCCCGGACAGCCAGAACCTGGCGTTTACCTCTGACCAGGCCGGTCGTCCGCAAGTGTATAAAGTTAATGTTAACGGCGGTGCTCCGCAGCGTATCACCTGGGAAGGTTCACAGAACCAGGATGCTGACGTCAGTGCTGACGGTAAATTTATGGTAATGGTCAGCTCGGCCGGTGGTCAGCAGCACATTGCCAAACAAGATCTGGGGGGTGGTGGCGTGCAAGTTTTATCGTCAACCTTCCTGGATGAAACGCCAAGTCTGGCACCTAACGGCACTATGGTTATCTACAGCTCTTCTCAGGGGATGGGATCCGTGCTGAATCTGGTTTCTACCGATGGGCGTTTCAAAGCGCGTATTCCGGCAACTGATGGACAGGTCAAATCACCTGCCTGGTCGCCGTACCTGTAATAATAATTAATTGAATAATAAAGGAATCATAGAAATGCAACTGAACAAAGTGCTGAAAGGGCTGATGATCGCTCTGCCTGTTATGGCAATCGCAGCGTGTTCTTCTAACAAGAACGCAAGCAACGACCAGAGCGGCGAAGGCATGATGGGTGCCGGCACCGGTATGGACGCTAACGCCAATGGCAATATGTCTTCTGAAGAGCAAGCGCGTCTTCAGATGCAACAGCTGCAGCAGAACAACATTGTTTACTTCGATCTGGACAAGTTCGACATCCGTTCTGACTTCGCTGCGATGCTGGATGCTCACGCTAACTTCCTGCGTAGCAACCCATCTTACAAAGTGACCGTAGAAGGTCACGCGGACGAACGCGGTACCCCTGAGTACAACATCTCCCTGGGCGAGCGTCGTGCTAACGCGGTTAAAATGTACCTGCAGGGTAAAGGCGTTTCTGCTGACCAGATCTCCATCGTTTCTTACGGTAAAGAGAAACCAGCAGTTCTGGGCCACGACGAAGCGGCTTACTCTAAAAACCGTCGCGCTGTACTGGTTTACTAAGAGAATCGCATGAACAGTAACTTCAGACATCATCTTATGAGTCTGTCGTTACTGGTTGGTATAGCGGCCCCCTGGGCCGCTTTTGCTCAGGCACCAATCAGTAGTGTCGGCTCCGGCTCGGTCGAAGACCGCGTCACCCAACTTGAGCGTATTTCTAACGCTCACAGTCAGCTTTTAACCCAACTCCAGCAACAACTCTCTGATAATCAGACCGATATCGACTCTCTTCGTGGACAGATCCAGGAAAGTCAGTATCAGCTCAATCAGGTTGTGGAGCGTCAGAAGCAGATCATGCTGCAAATTGATAACCTGAACAGCGGCGGCGCATCAGCGCAACCGGCAACAGGGGATCAAAGCGGCGCTGCTGGGGCAACAGCAACGCCACCGGCTGACGCATCAGCCTCTACAGGTGCGCCTGTACAGAGCGGTGATGCGAATACTGACTACAACGCAGCTATTGCCCTGGTGCAGGATAAATCGCGCCAGGACGATGCTATGGCGGCGTTCCAGGCGTTCGTGAAGAAATACCCTGATTCAACCTATCAGCCCAATGCCAATTACTGGCTGGGACAGTTGAATTACAACAAGGGTAAAAAAGACGATGCCGCGTTTTATTTTGCCTCGGTGGTAAAAAATTACCCGAAATCGCCTAAAGCCCCTGATGCGATGTTCAAGGTTGGGGTGATCATGCAGGACAAAGGCGACACCGCGAAAGCGAAAGCCGTGTTCCAGCAGGTCGTCAGTAAGTTCCCAGGTACCGAAGGTGCAAAACAGGCGCAAAAACGCCTTTCTGCGATGGGATGATTGCCGGATGACCAGAAATCGTCTTTTTTCTGGTCTTGCCGCATAATTCATAAGCAGTTAGGTGATCTTCCTCAAAATTTTAGTTGCGCTGAATTCTGAAATCAGTAATATATGCCGCCGTTGCCAAGGGATATCGAACAGCCCAAAAGCGGCAAAAATAGTGGGTCGTTAGCTCAGTTGGTAGAGCAGTTGACTTTTAATCAATTGGTCGCAGGTTCGAATCCTGCACGACCCACCACTAAAAGCTTCAAAGGGTGATTAGCTCAGTTGGTAGAGCACCTCCTTTACACGGAGGGGGTCGGCGGTTCGAGCCCGTCATCACCCACCATTGGGTCGTTAGCTCAGTTGGTAGAGCAGTTGACTTTTAATCAATTGGTCGCAGGTTCGAATCCTGCACGACCCACCAATTTTAATATCTGACTCAGGTATTAAGCGTGAAGGATAACGTTGCTTTAGCAACGGCCTGTAGGGCGAGGCGAAGCCGAGTCATCCTGCACGACCCACCAATCATTAGATTGGTACCGAGTAAAATTTCAGGCAACACCCGAATGGGTCGTTAGCTCAGTTGGTAGAGCAGTTGACTTTTAATCAATTGGTCGCAGGTTCGAATCCTGCACGACCCACCAATTTAAAGGTGGTAACCGGTAGAGAACGTGAAGGATAACGTTGCGTTAGCAACGGCCCGAAGGGCGAGGCAAAGCCGAGTCATCCTGCACGACCCACCAGCCTGAAAAGTAAAAGCAGTAAATCCCGCAAGGGGTCGTTAGCTCAGTTGGTAGAGCAGTTGACTTTTAATCAATTGGTCGCAGGTTCGAATCCTGCACGACCCACCAATTTAATATCGTATTCGGATGTTAAACGTGAAGGATAGCGTTGCTTTAGCAACGACCCGAAGGGCGAGGCGAAGCCGAGTCATCCTGCACGACCCACCAATGTAAAAAGGCGCCCTAAAGGCGCCTTTTTGCTATTTGTTATTTCTGTCTCATCACGTCGACAAATGCTACCCGCACGCATTTGGAGTGACTTTCACCCTCACATTCGCTATCTTGTTTAGTATATAAAACACAATTGCCATTACTTTGGTTTCCACCCAAAAATAACGGCAAACTTGTTAAGCCAGTAAAACGAGAAGCCATAATGAGTGTGATGTTTGATCCTGAAGCCGCAATCTATCCCTTCCCGCCGAAGCCCGCTGTGTTGAGCCACGACGAAAAGCAGTTTTACCGTGAGAAGATCAAGCGCCTGCTCAAAGAGCGTGATGCGGTGATGGTCGCGCATTACTACACCGATCCTGAGATTCAGCAGCTGGCGGAAGAGACCGGCGGCTGTATTTCAGATTCACTGGAAATGGCGCGCTTTGGCGCGCGGCATCCGGCCTCGACGCTGCTGGTTGCCGGGGTGCGTTTTATGGGCGAGACGGCAAAAATCCTCAGTCCGGAAAAAACCATCCTGATGCCGACCCTCAACGCGGAGTGTTCTCTCGATCTGGGCTGCCCGATTGACGAATTCACCGCCTTCTGCGATGCCCATCCGGACAGAACGGTGGTGGTGTATGCCAATACCTCAGCGGCAGTGAAAGCCCGCGCCGACTGGGTCGTGACCTCGAGCATCGCCGTCGAGCTGATTGAACACCTCGACAGTCTGGGCGAGAAAATCATCTGGGCCCCGGACAAGCATCTGGGCAACTATGTTCAGAAGCAAACCGGCGCGGATATCCTCTGCTGGCAGGGGGCCTGTATCGTGCATGACGAGTTTAAAACCCAGGCGCTGGAGCGCATGAAGGGGCTTTATCCGAATGCCGCCATTCTGGTTCACCCTGAATCACCACAGGCGATCGTCAACATGGCCGATGCGGTAGGTTCAACCAGCCAGTTGATCAGCGCGGCGAAAACGCTGCCCCATCGTCAGCTGATCGTCGCCACCGATCGTGGGATCTTCTACAAGATGCAGCAGGCGGTGCCGGATAAAGAGCTGCTGGAAGCGCCGACCGCAGGCGAGGGGGCGACCTGTCGCAGCTGTGCGCACTGCCCGTGGATGGCCATGAACGGTCTTAAAGCGATTGCTGAGGGGCTGGAGTCAGGCGGGGCAGCGCATGAGATACAGGTCGACGCCGCGCTGCGAGAAGGGGCGTTAATTCCGCTTAACCGGATGCTGGATTTTGCGGCTACACTACGTCCTTAAGCAACGCTAATGCGTAACGTTACGCTCAGGAGAAGAGATGGATTTTTTTAGCACGCAAAACATTCTGGTTCATATACCGATTGGGGCTGGCGGCTATGATTTATCATGGATTGAAGCCGTAGGGACTATCGCGGGTCTGCTCTGCATCTGGCTTGCCAGTCTGGAGAAGATCGTCAACTACGCGTTTGGCCTGGTGAACGTTACGCTCTTTGCGATTATCTTCTTTCAGATTCAGCTGTACGCCAGCCTGTTGCTGCAGCTTTTCTTCTTTGTCGCCAATATTTATGGCTGGTACGCCTGGTCGCGGCAGAACAGTCAGCAGGAGGCCGAACTGCAGATCCGCTGGCTACCGTTGCCAAAGGCGATGGCGTGGCTGGCTGCCTGCGTGGTGGCCATCGGCCTGATGACTGTCTTTATCAACCCGGTATTCGCGTTCCTGACGCGGGTGGCGGTCACGGTAATGACCAGCCTCGGGCTGAACGTCACTATGCCGCAGCTGCAGCCTGACGCCTTCCCGTTCTGGGATTCCTGCATGATGGTGCTGTCGATTGCAGCGATGATCCTGATGACCCGCAAATACGTCGAAAACTGGCTGCTATGGGTGATCATCAATGTGATAAGCGTCGTGATCTTCGCTCTGCAGGGCGTCTATGCCATGTCGGTGGAGTATCTGATCCTCACCTTTATCGCGCTTAACGGCAGTCGGATGTGGATTAACAGCGCGCGGGAACGGGGTTCTCACGCGCTTTCCAGCTAAGGATGGTGATGATGTGCGTGACCGGCCTGCGCCTCATTGAGGTGGCAGTCTGGTCCCTGACAGGGGGTATATTCCATCTGGATTGTGACGTGCGAAATCGCGTACTGATGCTCAAGAAAGTGCTGGATACGTCCCAGTAACGCATCATGGTCGTGCGGCGGGATCACCTGTACATGCAGGGTCATCACCGGTTTCTCCCCGACCATCCAGACGTGGACATGATGTACGTCGCGTACTTCAGGAATGGAGCGATTCAAATTGCGCTTTAGCGCCGCAATATCAAGCGATGAGGGCGCCCCTTCCAGCAACTCATTCACGCTCTCCTTCAGCAGGCGCCAGGCGCTGCGTAACACCAGACACGACACCAGCACCGAGAGGATCGGGTCCACCGGCGTCCAGCCCGTCCAGAGGATCACCAGCGCGGCAATAATCGCCCCCACCGAGCCCAGCAGATCCCCGAGTACATGTAACGCCGCAGCGCGCACGTTGAGGTTTTTCTCTTCGTTGCCCCGGTGCAAAATCCAGAAGGCCGCGATATTGGCAATGAGTCCGGCAACGGCTACCACCATCATGGTGACGCCAGCGACTGGCTGGGGTTGCAGGAAGCGCTGAATGGCCTCCCAGACGATGATAACGGTGATCACCACCAGCGCAATGGCGTTAACGAAGGCGGCGAGGGTGGTCAGGCGCAGCCAGCCAAAGGTACGGCCCCCGCTCGGCGGCTTGCGGGAAAAGATGACCGCCAGTAGGGCAAACAGCAGCGCAGCGGCATCCGTCAGCATATGTCCGGCGTCGGCCAGCAGCGCCAGCGAGCCGGAAATCAGCCCGCCAATCACCTCGATAACCATAAAGGAGGCGGTGATGCCGAATGCCAGCATTAACCGCTTAGCATTTTGATCCTGCGAAGAAGGAGCGTGTGAGTGGGTGTGCGCCATGAAAAATGTCCTGATGCATTATTATTGTAAGTGTAGAGTTTTTAACATTTTGCACAAAAAAGAAAGGAGAGCCAGCGCTCTCCTTTGTCACTTATTCACCCGTCATTACTGGGAGGTGCCATCCGTTTTACGTTCGGCATCGGTACTGGTGTTATCGACTTTGTTGTTCATGTCCGGACATTTACCGTCCTTACACATCGAATTTTTATGCACTTCATCTTTGGTCATGCCGTCATGGTTATCCATGGTGGAGTTGGTGCCATTCGGATGAAGCATGGTCCCGCCAGTGCTCGTGCCGGTCCCCGTACCGCTGCCGGTGTTGATCTGGCTATTATCAACATTGTTCGGGGCGAGGTTCTGGTGTGCATCAGGTGCTAATGCGCCGGCATCTGCGGCGGCATTAGCCTGACCATTGCCGTTTTCAGAACCTTGTGTCTGATCGGCCGCCAGCGCAGCGCCGCTCGCCAGGGTAAGGGTTGCTGTCAGGAAAAGGGTGGTGAGTTTAGTCATTTTCATCATGCTGCTCCTGTTCTGGTCGTTATGTTCTGGATAACTTGTTTCCACAGTGCATATGCGAAATCGACATGCTGCTCAGTGGTCAAAGATGCCGCGATCCAAACTTAGGTCAGTATGGAATCGCGATAAAATAAATAAATGCAGTGTATACAGTTAAAAAGTTTAGGGCGGATCTCGTTTTTCGCTACTTTGTGGGGTTTTTTAAGTGAATTCCAGGATTTATCTGCCTGCAGTGTAAAAGGGCGTTTACACTTCCTGACTGAGCAGTTAGATTGAAAGCATTGCATTCAACTATAAAAGTATGCCAACGCTGGAAAGACGATGAATTATCAGAATGACGATTTACGTATCAAAGAGATCAATGAGTTATTACCCCCTGTAGCGCTCCTTGAGAAGTTTCCCGCCACCGAAAATGCTGCTAACACCGTGTCCCATGCCCGTAAAGCGATCCACAAGATCCTGAAAGGAAATGACGATCGTCTGTTAGTGGTGATCGGCCCGTGCTCGATTCACGATCCACTTGCGGCAAAAGAGTACGCGACGCGCCTGCTGACGCTGCGTGAGACGCTGAAGGATGAGCTGGAAATTGTCATGCGCGTCTACTTTGAAAAGCCGCGCACCACCGTGGGCTGGAAAGGGCTGATTAACGATCCGCATATGGATAACAGCTTCCAGATCAACGATGGCCTGCGTATCGCGCGTAAGCTGCTGCTGGATATTAACGACAGCGGCCTGCCGGCGGCGGGTGAGTTCCTCGACATGATCACCCCGCAGTACATGGCTGACCTGATGAGCTGGGGTGCCATTGGCGCGCGTACCACTGAATCCCAGGTGCACCGCGAGCTGGCGTCCGGCCTTTCCTGTCCGGTTGGCTTCAAGAACGGTACCGACGGCACCATCAAAGTGGCTATCGACGCCATTAACGCCGCCGGGGCGCCGCACTGCTTCCTCTCCGTGACCAAATGGGGTCACTCCGCGATTGTGAACACCAGCGGGAATGGCGATTGCCATATCATCCTGCGCGGCGGTAAAGAGCCGAACTACAGTGCAACACACGTCGCAGAAGTGAAGGCGGGTCTGGATAAAGCCGGTCTTGCTCCGCAGGTGATGATCGACTTCAGCCACGCCAACTCCAGCAAGCAGTACAAAAAGCAGATGGACGTTGGGTCTGACGTTTGCCAGCAGATTGCGGGCGGCGAAAAGGCGATTATCGGCGTGATGATCGAAAGCCATCTGGTGGAAGGTAATCAGAATCTGGAAGGCAGCGAGCCGCTGGTTTACGGTAAAAGCGTGACCGATGCCTGCATCGGCTGGGACGATACTGAAACGGTACTGCGTCAGCTGGCGAGCGCGGTAAAAGCCCGTCGCGGCTAAAAAAAATGCCGGAGGTTATCCGGCATAGCGTACTTAAGGCCCGGTCATCGCGACCGGGCTTTTTTATTACTTGGCTTTACCCTGGTTTGCAACGGCCGCCGCTTTCGCCGCGATCTCGTCCGCGTTACCCAGATAGTAGCGCTTGATTGGGTTGAAGTTTTCGTCGAACTCATACACCAGCGGTACGCCGGTTGGGATGTTCAGCTCGAGGATTTCGTCTTCGCCCATTTTGTCCAGGTACTTCACCAGCGCACGCAGGGAGTTACCGTGAGCAGCGATGATCACGCGCTCACCGCTTTTCAGGCGTGGCAGAATGGTTTCTTCCCAGTAAGGCACAACGCGATCGATAGTCAGCGCCAGGCTCTCAGTGGTTGGCAGCTCTGCGTCAGTCAGTGATGCGTAACGCGGGTCGTGGCCTGGGAAACGCTCGTCATCTTTGGTCAGCTCTGGTGGGGTGATCGCAAAACCACGACGCCACTGCTTAACCTGCTCGTCACCGTATTTCTCTGCAGTTTCGGCTTTGTTCAGACCCTGCAGTGCACCGTAGTGACGCTCGTTCAGTTTCCAGGATTTCTCAACCGGCAGCCAGGCCTGATCCAGTTCGTCAAGAACGTTCCACAGGGTGTGGATGGCACGTTTCAGCACGGAGGTATAAGCAAAATCGAAGCTGAAGCCTTCATCTTTCAGCAGTTTGCCTGCTGCTTTCGCTTCACCTACGCCTTTCTCGGACAGGTCAACATCATACCAACCGGTAAAACGGTTTTCGTTGTTCCACTGGCTTTCGCCATGACGCACCAGAACCAGCTTAGTTACAGCCATATCTTACTCCTCCGAATCAAGCATTATTTGAATGATAACAATTCTCATTATATTGCCGCAGCCGTGCCGCGGGCAACGCTTAACCCTAACCATAGCGAAAATAGTGTCGCAGTGTAAGATGCTTGTGAATGAGGGGTTGTGATTTTGTCCGTGAATGGCGCTATTTTCAGCAAGATGGGTAAAAAAAGCCCTCCAGATGGAGGGCCCGATTTTATTGCGCAATAAAGTGGTATTCCGTGACGCTCACGTAGACTTCCCCCGGGCGTAAAACGCAGTCCGGCTGCGGCCACTCGGCATGGTTCGGGCTGTCCGGTAAAAACTCACTTTCCAGCGCCAGGCCCTGCCATTCACTGTATTCCCCTTGCTCACGCGCCGGGGTGCCGCCAAGGTAGTTACCTGAATAGAATTGCAGAGCAGGGGCGGTGGTATACACCGTCATCTGCAGCTTGTCATCGGCCGACCACAGATGCGCAGCAGGCTGACTCACGTCGCCCTGCGCGTCGAGCAGGAAGGCATGATCGTAACCTTTCACTTTGCGCTGATCGGCATCAGCCAGGAAATCCCGGGCGATAACTTTGGTGGTGCGGAAATCAAAGCTGGTATCGGCAACTGCCTTCAGTCCGTCCTGCGGGATCCCCATCTCATCGACAGGTAAATAGGCTTGTGCCAGCAGTTGCAGCTTGTGATTGCGAACGTCGCTGCAGTCGCCGTCGAGGTTGAAGTAGGCGTGATTGGTCAGGTTGACCGGGCAAGGCTTGTCCACCGTGGCGCGGTACTCAATGGCGACGCGGTTGTCTTCCGTTAAACGGTAATGCACGCTCACTGCGCAGTTGCCCGGAAAACCCTGATCGCCGTCGGGTGAGTCGAGCGCCAGCAGCGCTTCGCCATTGTTTTGCTGCACGATGCGCCAGCGGCGTTTGTCAAAGCCTTCTGGCCCGCCATGGAGCTGGTTTTCGCCCTGGCTTGGCAGCAGGGGGTAACGCACGCCATCCAGCTCGAAACAGCTTTTGGCGATCCGGTTGGCGTAGCGACCCACAGAGGCCCCCAGGAATGCCGTTTGCTCAACGTACTGTTCCGGGGAAGCGCAGCCGAGCAGCGTTTCGCGCACGCTGCTGTCATTCATCGGGACGCGTGCTGAAAGCAGCGTGGCGCCCCAGTCCATCACCGTGACCACCATCCCCGCGCGGTTGCGCAGGGTTAACAGGCGATACGGCAGACCATCCGGGGCGAGGGTGGGGGTTTCTCTTAGCACTGGCCCGCTCCTTGTGAGGCATTGCAGACGTAGAACGTCTCTTTGATGCCGGTTTTGGCTTCGTACTGCTGTTCAACAGCCTGCTGAACAACCGGGACTAACGCTTCCGGCACCAGCGCGACGATGCAGCCACCGAAGCCGCCGCCGGTCATGCGCACGCCGCCCTGCTCGCCAATTGCGGCTTTCACAATCTCTACCAGGGTGTCGATCTGTGGCACGGTAATTTCGAAGTCATCCCGCATCGAGGCATGGGACTGCGCCATCAGTTCACCCATTCGCAGCAGATCGCCTTTTTCCAGCGCCGCAGCGGCTTCAACGGTACGGGCGTTCTCGGTCAGGACGTGACGCACGCGTTTTGCCACCACCGGATCCAGCTCATGGGCGACTTTATTGAACTCGTTGAGCGACACGTCGCGCAGGGCGGTTTGCTGGAAGAAGCGCGCCCCGGTTTCGCACTGCTCGCGGCGGGTGTTGTACTCACTGCCCACCAGCGTACGTTTGAAATTACTGTTGATAATAATAACCGCAGCGCCTTTAGGCAGGGAAACCGCTTTGGTGCCCAGCGAGCGGCAGTCGATCAGCAGCGCATGGCCTTTTTTACCGAGCGCAGAGATCAGCTGATCCATAATGCCGCAGTTACAGCCGACGAACTGGTTTTCTGCTTCCTGGCCATTGAGGGCGATTTGCGCCCCGTCCAGCGGCAGATGATACAGCTGCTGGAAGACGGTACCGACCGCCACTTCCAGCGAGGCGGACGAGCTTAAACCCGCGCCTTGTGGGACGTTACCGCTGATCACCAGATCCGCGCCGCCAAAGTTTTTATTACGCTTCTGCAGATGCTTCACCACGCCGCGCACGTAGTTTGACCACTGCTGAGAATCGTGAGCAACAATCGGCGCATCCAGCGAAAATTCATCGATCTGGTTGTCGTAATCGGCGGCGATCACCCGGACTTTGCGGTCATCGCGCTTCGCACAGCCGATCACCGTCTGGTAATCGATGGCGCAGGGCAGGACAAAACCGTCGTTGTAGTCGGTGTGTTCCCCGATCAGGTTCACGCGGCCGGGAGCCTGAATGGCGTGAGTGGCAGGGTAGCCGAATTTTTCAGCAAACAGGGCGTGGGTTTTATCTTTCAGACTCATTGTTATTCTCCGGATTCGCGAAAATGAACATCGCTCACTGCACGCAGGCGCTCAGCGGCCTGTTCTGCCGTCAGGTCGCGCTGGGTCTCTGCCAGCATCTCATAGCCGACCATAAACTTGCGTACGGTCGCAGAGCGCAGCAGCGGCGGATAGAAGTGGGCATGCAGCTGCCAGTGCTGATTCTCTTCGCCGTTAAACGGTGCGCCGTGCCAGCCCATGGAATAGGGGAAAGAACACTGGAACAGGTTGTCGTAACGACTGGTCAGTTTTTTCAGCGCCAGCGCCAAATCGCTTCGCTGGACCTCACTCAGATCGGTGATGCGCAGCACGTGGGCTTTCGGCAGCAGCAGGGTTTCGAACGGCCACGCCGCCCAGTAAGGCACTACCGCGAGCCAGTGCTCGGTTTCCACTACGGTGCGGCTGCCGTCCGCCAGCTCGCGCTGGGCATAATCCACCAGCAGCGGCGTACCGTGCTCGGCGTAATGCGCCTGCTGGAGGCGATCTTCGCGCTCGGCTTCATTCGGCAGGAAGCTGTTGGCCCACACCTGCCCGTGCGGATGCGGGTTGGAACAGCCCATCGCTGCACCTTTGTTTTCAAACACCTGGATCCACGGGTAGGTTTGCCCGAGTTCGGCGGTCTGCTCCTGCCAGGTTTTAACCACCTCGGTCAGGGCCTCGACGCTCAGTTCCGGCAGCGTTTTACTGTGGTCCGGCGAAAAACAGATCACCCGGCTGGTGCCGCGCGCACTTTCGCAGCGCATTAACGGATCGCCGCTTTGGGGTGCGTCGGGGGTATCGGTCATCAGCGCGGCAAAGTCGTTGGTGAAAACGTACGTGCCTTTGTAATCGGGATTGATATCCCCGGTGACGCGGGTATTGCCCGGACAGAGGAAGCAGTCCGGATCGTGCTGCGGCAGGGTCTGTTTTGCCGGTGTCTCCTGCGCCCCTTGCCACGGACGTTTGGCCCGGTGCGGAGAGACCAGGATCCATTGCCCGGTTAACGGGTTAAAACGACGATGCGGGTGATCGACGGGGTTAAATTGAGTCATCACAGATCCTTAATCCGGGTAGCCCTGTGGGTGGCGTGACTGCCAGCGCCAGGTGTCCTGTGCCATTTCATCCAGCGTGCGGGAGACGCGCCAGTTCAGCTCTTTCTCGGCTTTGCTGGCGTCGGCCCAGTAGGCGGGCAGATCGCCGTCGCGGCGTGGGGCAAAGTGATACGCCACCGGTTTGCCGCAGGCGGTACTGAACGCCTTGACCACATCCAGCACGCTGCTGCCAACGCCCGCGCCGAGGTTGTAAATATGGACGCCCGGTTTATCCGCCAGCTGCTGCATTGCCGCCACGTGGCCTTCAGCGAGATCCATCACATGAATATAGTCGCGCACGCCGGTGCCGTCCGGGGTCGGATAGTCATTACCGAATACCGCCAGCGAGTCGCGACGACCCACGGCCACCTGGGCGATGTACGGCATCAGGTTGTTCGGGATGCCCTGCGGATCTTCACCCATGTCGCCTGACGGATGTGCGCCTACCGGGTTGAAGTAACGCAGCAGGGCGATGCTCCAGTCTGGCTGCGCTTTTTGCAGGTCTGCCAGTATCTGTTCCACCATCAGTTTGCTTTTGCCATACGGACTTTGGGGCGTGCCGGTCGGGAAGCTTTCGGCATACGGAATTTGCGGCTGGTCGCCGTACACGGTTGCAGAGGAGCTGAAGATAAAGTTCTTCACGCCCGCCGCGCGCATGGCGGAGATTAAGCGCAGCGTGCCGTTAACGTTGTTGTCGTAATATTCCAGCGGTTTGGCGACCGATTCACCGACCGCTTTCAGTCCGGCAAAGTGGATCACCGTGTCGATCGCGTGATCGTGAAGGATCTCCGCCATCAGCGCTTCGTTACGAATATCGCCTTCGATAAAGGTGGGTTGCTTACCGGCAAGGCGCTCCATGACCGGCAGCACGCTACGTTTACTGTTGCACAGATTATCGAGAATGATGACGTCGTGACCGTTTTGCAGCAGTTGCACACAGGTATGACTTCCTATGTAACCGCTACCACCTGTTACCAGAACTCGCATATTTCGCTCCATTGGGCTTGTGGTATGAGATAATCCTAGCATACCAGAGAGCGAAAAAGTGTGACATGGGATAAATTAGTGGAATCGCTTACACTGCGCGCAAAAGCGTATTCCAGCGGGTTATGATGGATTGTAAATCAAACGGATAGCGGTGCGCTGTTGCAGGTTATCTGAAAAGCGCGAGGGCATTACCCTCGGCGCGGTTTACAAGGGGCCTGTCTGGTAGCGGTAGGTCTCGCCGTCGGCGATAAATTCCAGCCGGTGGGTGATACAGGCGGGGGCATCTTCCGCATGATGGGAGACAAAGAGCAGCTGTGTTTCCCCCTCGCTGATCAGGATGTCGACAAAGCGGCGGATCAGCTGGCGATTGAGCGGATCCAGCCCCTGCAACGGTTCGTCGAGGATCAATAGCGTGGGGTGTTTGACCAGCGCGCGGACGATCAGTGCCAGCCGCTGCTGGCCCCAGGACAGGCTGCTGAACGGTGCATCAGCGACCCGGTTATCCATCCCGAGAATATCCAGCCACTGCTGCGCCAGCTTGTGCTGCTTATCCGACACCGCCTGATAAATACCAATCGAGTCGAAGTAGCCCGAGAGGATCACGTTGCGCAGGGTGGTGCTGACCCGGTAGTCGAGGTGCAGGCTGCTGCTGACATAGCCGATATGTTTTTTGATGTCCCAGATGGTTTCACCGCTGCCGCGTCGGCGGCCAAACAGGGTCAAATCGTTGCTGTAACCCTGGGGGTGATCGCCGGTTATCAGGCTGAGCAGGGTGGATTTCCCGGCCCCGTTCGGGCCGACAATCTGCCAGTGCTCACCGGGATTGACCGTCCAGCTTAAGTCGTCGAGGATCGGACGATCGTTATACGACACCACGCCATTGTTGAGCACAATCCGCGGCGCACCTTCCGGCAAACCGTGCCGCGCAGAGGGGGCATCCGGTTCCGGCAGGGCGACGCCGTGCAGTTTTTCGCTGTGTGCCAGCTGGGCAATTAAAGCCTGGTTTAGCAGGGCTGTTTTTTCGCCGACCGCCGTCAGGGCGCAGTCCACAAGCACGCCGGCATGCTGAACAAAATCCGGAATTTCATCAAAGCGGTTGAGCACCAGCACCAGGGTATAACCCTGCTGGTTGAGCGAGGCCAACAGGTCAGCCAACTGTCCGCGTGATTTTACGTCTAGGCCATCAAAGGGTTCATCGAGGATCAGCAGCTCCGGGGCGCTCATCAGCGCCTGGCAGAGCAGGGTTTTGCGGGTTTCGCCCGTCGAAAGATATTTGAAACGTCTGTCCAGCAGGCTGGTGATGCCAAACTGCTCTGCCAGCTGGCGGCAGCGGGCCTCGTCTTTGATCTCGTCCTGGATAATCTCTGATGCGGTGCGGCCCGTATCCTCTTCACCCGGGCTGAGCAGATCGGTGTTATTGCGCTGCCACTCATCGCTGACCAGCTTTTGCAGCTGTTCAAAGGAGAGGCGGGTCAGACGGGCAAAGGTGCTGCGGCGTTCACCCTTCAGCAGGGTCAGCTCGCCGGCCAGGGCGCGTGCCAGCGCGGATTTGCCGCTGCCGTTGCTGCCAACGAAAGCCCAGCTTTCGCCCGCATTGAGGGTGAAATCGGCAAGAGAAAGGGTTCGGGTGTCGCTAAGACGAAACGTGCCTTGCGAAATTTGCAATGATGACATGACGTATCCCATATTTTGCAGCGATAAGCCTCAGGGATACGCACTGTCAGCGCCAATGTCAATCCGCTTAGCATAACGTGGCGATAATCACCCGGTCGGCATTAAAATATGCGGTTGCATCAGCACCTTCTTCTAAGCCCGCCGCCTGCGAGAGCGGAACGGTGGCGCAGAGCGTCTGGCCGTCGGGCAGGGTCATCAGCACTTCGCACTGCTCCTCGCCGTGGCCAATATGGTTGATCACGCCGCGCAGCTGGTTATCGGCCTGCTGGGCCGCTTCAGCATCCCGGGTGATACTGACCCACGGCGCTTTCAGCAGCACCAGTACCTCTTTGCCTTCATCTAACCCCAGACGTTCGCCGCTCTGGGCGGTAATCGCCGCTTTCAGGCGCGTTTCGCCGTCGGCGAGCAGAATATCCACATGCTGCTGCACCAGGTTTCCGTCCCGGGCGGTGACGGTGCCGAACCACTGGTTGCGGGCGCTGGTTTGTAATGAGAAGCGGGAGATCGCGGCCAGCAGACTGTCCAGCGGCAGGGCGTCGTCATCGCTTAAGACATCAAACGCTTTTTGCTGGATTTGCCCCAGCAGGTCGTACAGCTGGATCAGTCGTTGCCCGTAGCGGGTCAGCACGGCACCGCCGCCGCCTTTGCCGCCGGTGGCGCGATCGACCAGCGGCTGTTCGCTCAGGATGTTCATCTCGTTGATGGCATCCCACGCGCTTTTATAGCTAATGCCCGCGTTCTTTGCCCCCTGACTAATGGAGCCGGTTTGCGCGATCTGTTTGAGCAGGGCGATGCGGCGAGGATCGGCGAACAATTTTTGCTGAAGACGAAGGGTGAGGAGAATTTCGGCCTGCATAACAATGTCCTGGCAAAAGGCTTATTGTGACGTAATTCGTTATATGCGCAAACTGTACCGCACAAAAGGGGATGTATTTCTCGCTTTTCCGGTTAGAATAATGAATTCACATTGTCTGGAGAAAGCCATGTTAGAGTTGCTGAAAAGTCTGGTATTCGCCGTGATCATGGTGCCAGTGGTGATGGCTATCATCCTCGGTGCCATTTACGGCCTGGGTGAGGTGTTCAACATCTTTTCCAATATTGGCCACAAAAAACAGCCGAAAAAGCAGCATTGATTTCCTGAAAAAACGCCCGGCCTGACCGGGCGTTTTGCTCTCAAGTTTCCCGCCTTCTCGCCGATATTATTTACGGCATCAAACAGATTTACTCATTAATCGGTACGATTTAACGCTGGGAAAACCCTACAGTTGTCGTTATATTCCTTCGTATATAACGACACTCACAGGAGTTACAGATGACACGTACAGGATTAAAGCTGATTGCAGGCGCAACGCTGATGCTCAGCCTGACCGGGCAGGCACTGGCGGATGAAGGCAAAATCACCGTTTTTGCGGCAGCCTCTCTGACCAACGCGATGCAGGATATTGCGGCAGTGTATAAGAAAGAGAAGAACGTCGACGTGGTGTCGTCGTTTGCGTCTTCCTCTACGCTGGCGCGTCAGATTGAAGCCGGGGCGCCTGCCGACCTGTTTATCTCTGCCGATCAGAAGTGGATGGATTACGCCATCGATAAAAAAGCGATCGACACCGCAAGCCGTAAAACCCTGCTCGGCAATAGCCTGGTGGTGGTGGCGCCGAAGGCCAGCGCACAAGCTGAATTTGTCATTACGAATAAAACTGACTGGACCCGCCTGCTGAAAGACGGGCGTCTGGCGGTGGGTGACCCGGATCATGTCCCGGCCGGGATTTATGCAAAAGAAGCGCTGCAGAAACTGGGGGCGTGGGAAACGCTGTCGCCGAAACTGGCCCCGGCGGAAGACGTGCGCGGTGCCCTGGCGCTGGTGGCGCGCAGTGAAGCTCCGCTGGGGATCGTCTACGGCTCCGATGCGGTTGCAGATAAAGCGGTCAAAGTGGTGAGTACCTTCCCTGAAGACTCGCATAAGAAAGTGGAATACCCTGTTGCCATCATTGATGGACATAAAAACGCAACCGTCAGCGCCTTTTACGATTATCTGAAGGGTCCGCAGGCGTCTGCCATCTTTAAACGTTATGGATTTACGACTCACGAATGATATTGACCGATCCCGAATGGCAGGCCGTGCTGCTGAGCCTGAAAGTCTCTTCCCTCGCGGTTGCGTGTAGTTTGCCCTTTGGGATCTTCTTCGCCTGGCTACTGGTTCGCTGTAAGTTTCCAGGTAAAGCCCTCCTCGACAGTGTGCTGCATCTGCCGCTGGTGTTACCGCCGGTGGTGGTCGGCTATTTGCTGCTGATCGCCATGGGGCGACGCGGCTTTATCGGCGAAAAGCTGTATGAGTGGTTTGGGCTGAGTTTTGCCTTTAGCTGGCGCGGTGCGGTACTGGCGGCGGCAGTGATGTCGTTCCCGCTGATGGTGCGGGCGATCCGCCTGGCGCTTGAGGCGGTCGACCTCAAGCTTGAGCAGGCGGCCCGCACGTTAGGGGCCGGGCGCTGGCGCGTCTTTCTCACCATCACCCTTCCCCTGACACTGCCGGGCATTATCGTTGGCACGGTGCTGGCGTTTGCCCGCTCGCTGGGCGAGTTTGGCGCGACCATCACGTTTGTGTCCAATATCCCTGGCGAAACCCGCACCATCCCGTCGGCGATGTATACCCTGATACAGACCCCGGGCGGCGAAGGGGCGGCGGCGCGCTTGTGTATTATTTCCATTGTGCTGGCGCTGGTCTCGCTGCTGATATCCGAATGGCTGGCGCGTATTAGCCGTGAACGGATGGGGAACTGACCATGCTGGAGCTGAATTTTACCCAGACGTTAGGCGATCACAGCCTGACCATCAACGAAACGCTACCCGCCAGCGGTATCACCGCCATTTTTGGCGTCTCCGGAGCGGGCAAAACCTCGTTGATCAACGCCATCAGCGGGTTGACCAAACCGCAGTCAGGGCGAATCG
This sequence comes from Silvania hatchlandensis, assembly GCF_025564065.1. GTDB lineage: Bacteria > Pseudomonadota > Gammaproteobacteria > Enterobacterales > Enterobacteriaceae > Enterobacter > Enterobacter hatchlandensis. The sequence continues at coordinate 55,151 of NZ_JAMGZK010000041.1, forward strand.
TGCTCAATGGCCGGGTGCTGAACGATGTTGAAAAACGCACCTGCCTGGCACCGGAAAAACGCCGAATTGGCTATGTGTTCCAGGATGCCAGGCTGTTCCCGCACTATAAGGTGCTGGGCAACCTGCGTTACGGCATGGCAAAAAGCATGGCCGGGCAGTTTGATAAGCTGATTGCGCTGCTGGGCATTGAACCGCTGCTGAACCGGCTGCCGTCGTCGCTCTCGGGTGGTGAAAAGCAGCGCGTGGCGATTGGGCGAGCGCTGCTGACCGCGCCAGAACTGCTGCTGTTGGATGAGCCGTTGGCCTCCCTCGATATTCCGCGCAAGCGCGAACTGCTGCCCTATCTGCAGCGACTGGCGCGCGAGATCAATATCCCGATGCTGTACGTCAGCCACTCGCTGGATGAGATTTTGCATCTGGCCGATAAAGTGCTGGTGCTGGAAAACGGCAGCGTAAAAGCGTTTGGCGATCTGGAAGAGGTGTGGGGCAGCAGCGTAATGCATCCGTGGCTCCCGCAGGAGCAGCAGAGCAGCATTCTGAAAGTGAGCGTGCTGGAGCACCATCCGCACTACGCGATGACCGCGCTGGCCATTGGCGATCAGCACGTCTGGGTCAACAAGCTGGATAAACCGCTGCAGGCTGGCCTGCGTATTCGTATTCAGGCCTCGGACGTGTCGCTGGTGCTACAGCCGCCGCTGCAAAGCAGCATCCGTAATATTCTGCGCGCCAAAGTGGCCCAGTGCTACGACGATAACGGCCAGGTTGAAGTCCAGCTGGAAATTGGCAGCCGCACGCTGTGGGCGCGCATCAGCCCGTGGGCCAGGGATGAGCTTGGGATCAAACCTGGCCTGTGGCTCTATGCGCAGATCAAGAGCGTGTCGATCACCACCTGATTACAGCAGATGGGTATAGATGTACTGGGCAATACTGTCCGTGGTGTTGTCGCCAATCACCAGGTTGGCGCGGGCTTTGACGGCGTCGTCCGCATTGCCCATTGCCACGCCGGTTCCGGCGGCTTCGAGCATGCTGATATCGTTAAAGTTATCGCCAAAAGCAATCACATCCTTCATCGACCCGCCAACGGATTCCACATACTGCATCAGGCGTTTGCCTTTGCTGTTGCCGGTGCGGGCGATATCCACCTGATCGTGCCATGACCATTCGCACGCCAGGCCCAGCGTCTGCTCAACGTGTTTTGCGAAGTCGTTTAGCTTCACGGTGTCTTCGTCAGTCAGCGCAAATTTCCAGATGGCGTTAACCTCCTGAGCCGCCTGCGCCAGCGAAGGTACCTGGGTAAACACCGGACGCTGTGCTTCGGGCAATGATTGTGCCCAGTTGCTGGTGCGGATAACGTGGCCGGTCGGGCGCTCGTACACCATGGCGTCATCAACGTACATCAGACCGTGGATCGCGTGTTGATCGAGCAACTCAATCAGCTGCAGCGCCTGGGGTACAGGTAAAGGGTCGGCCTGCAGAACCTTTTTTGCTGCATAATCATACAAATAGGTGCCATTACAACAAATTGCAGGTGTATCTAACGCCAGTGCCTGATAAAAAGGATGAATAGCAACGTGATGTCGACCCGTTACGATGAGGAGTTGATATCCCGCTTCCTGGGCACGTTTCAGTGCAGCAAGCGAAGAGGGGAGCAAGGTTTTTTGCGGGGTTAACAGCGTACCGTCTAAATCCAGAGCGATCACACGCGAGGTCATTTGATATTCCGGTTAATGTTGATATTTCGGGGATGACAGATGGTACACCGCGAGGCAGTCGCTGCAAAATACCGGGTTATAATTCAGCATTCACCGTTAAATCAGACTATCCTGGTACATTACTTTTACGCGCAGTAAGGAAAGGAGCATTCATGAAACAAACCGTTTATACCGCCAGTCCTGAAAGCCAGCAGATCCACGTCTGGCGTCTGAATCCCGAAGGTACACTCACCCTGGTTCAGGCCGTCGACGTGCCCGGCCAGGTTCAGCCGATGGTAATCAGCCCGGATAAACGTTTCCTGTACGTGGGTGTGCGTCCGGACTTCCGCGTGTTGGCTTACCGTATCTCCCCTGAAGATGGCGCGCTGACCTTTACCGCCGAAGCGGCGCTGCCTGGCAGCCCGACCCATATCTCCACCGACCTGCAGGGGCGCTTTATCTTTAGCGGCTCTTACAATTCTGGCTGCGTGAGCGTTACCCGTCTGGAAGAGGGCATTCCGGTTGAGACCGTTGACGTAGTTGAAGGTCTGGAAGGGTGCCACTCGGCGAACATCTCCCCGGACAACCGCACCCTGTGGGTTCCGGCGCTGAAGCAGGATCGTATCTGCCTGTTCACCCTCGGCGATGACGGCAAGCTGGAGGCGCAAAACCCGGCAGAAATCACCACCGTTGAAGGCGCAGGCCCGCGTCATATGGTCTTCCACCCGAATCAGCAGTACGCCTACGTGGTGAACGAGCTGAACTGCTCGGTGGACGTCTGGGCGCTGAAAGCGCCGAACGGCAAGATTGAGTGCGTACAGACGCTGGATATGATGCCGGCTGATTTCGCCGACACGCGCTGGGGGGCGGATATTCACATCACCCCTGACGGGCGTCATCTGTATGCCTGTGACCGCACTTCCAGCCTGATCACGGTGTTTAGCATCTCCGAAGACGGTAGCGTGCTGGCGATTGAAGGCTTCCAGCCGACCGAGACGCAGCCGCGCGGCTTTAACATCGACCACAGCGGTAAATTCCTGATTGCGGCGGGGCAAAAATCCCATCACATCGCGCTCTACGAGATTAACGGCGAGCAGGGACTGCTGGAAGAGAAGGGCCGTTACGCTGTCGGCCAGGGGCCAATGTGGGTTGTGGTTAACGCGCTCTAAGGCAGATGAAATAAAAAACCTCGCAAATGCGAGGTTTTTTTATGCCGGGTGGCATTGGCTTACCCGGCTTACAACACGCATTCTTACTGCTTCGGTTCCGCGATCACTTTGCTGCCCACACCGCGGTTGTTGTATTCCCACATGCGGTTGAATTTAGCGTCGTTCAGGTTGCGCTGCACGATGCCTTTATCATCTACCGCACCGGTATTCCCCGCATACGGACGTTGAGAAATCGCCGCATTGCCCCAGGGTTTCGCCATGTTAAAGCCTTCATTGATCACGCTGTCGCGGATCACCACCTGGCCGTTAGAGGCCGGGTCTGCATCCAGCGAGCGGCCCAATTGCGCCACGCCGTCACCTGCAGCGGTAAAGCGACTGTTCACGGCCAGGAAGCCGTAGAACATGTTCGACAGCGTTGCCGGGGCGAATACGTAGCCTTCCTGCTGGGTGCGGGAATTCATCACGCGGAAGTCGGTATTATCAAATACCACCGCGCCGCGCCCGGAAACGATATCCACATCGCCTTCAATGTAGCTGTTAGTCACCAGCGTACGGGTGATGCGGTTGGTTTTCAGGGCGTTCTCTACGCCGCTGTTGGTCACGAAGAAGGTGTTCTGACGGCCCAGAATATTGACCTTGTCGATCTGCACCTGGTCGCCATCGCTGCGCAGTGCCACCGCCTGGTGGTTGCCCGCGTCCACGCTGTCGCCGAGGTTGTTTTCAATGGTCAGGTTCTGCAGCTGCAGACCGTTGTTCTGGGACCAGACGACGGCAGAGCACATCACGCCAACGGTGGCGCTGTGTTTGCTCTGGCAGCGATCGAACATGTACCAGGCCGGTTTGCCAGGCATGTAGCGGCCTGCCGGGTTAACCAGGCGACGCCAGGTGGCGGTGTCCATCTCGGAATCAAGCGCCAGGCCAATTTTAACGTCCAGCGGTTTTTCGCCCGTGCCGTACAGCGTCACGCTGCCGGATGCGGCAGGCACATATACAGTACCCTGATATTCGCCCGGTAAAATGGCGATGTACTGGCGAGTGCTGCTGTGCTTCGCAATGGCAGCGTCAACCGCCGCCTGAATGGAGGTATGGGTTACGCCCTGGCCCCCGGTCGCGCCGACCACGAAGTCAGGCTGGGCAGGCAGACGAATGGCATAGGGGCTCCACGGCGTTGCGTTCGGGTCCATCGCCGTAAAGTAGCGCGCCTGCTGGAAGTTTTTAGCTTCATCGGCAGTCAGGATTGGTCGTGAGGCTGTGCCTGGTGCAACTTGCTCAGAAGGCAGTTGATCCGGCGGAGTAGAGCTGCACGCCGACAACGTCACGCCAAAAGCGAGTGCCAGCGCCAGACGGGAAATCCTGGAAGTATTCAAGGGAAAGCTCCTGCTAAGCAATTCAATAGGGGGAGAACTGAAATAGCCTGCTTTTTTATACTAAGTTGAGCGAAACGGGAAGATGATAAAGGCAAAAAGTTACTTTTTATTCCCACGCTTAGCGGGAAAGTTGTCACAAATAACTAACATTTTCGGTAAAGGCGATTGACAGGGCGCAGAGAATCAAAATAAATGTCTATACAACCCATGACAAGTGAAAGCCCGATGCTGCAACTTCATCCCGATGACGTAATCTGGCGTAACCTGCGCCTCGCGACCCTCGATCCCAGCCACGGCACACCGTATGGCCTGCTGGAAAACAGGGCCTTAATTGTGCGCGGCGAGACGATCCTGGCAATTGTCCCCGAACCCGATCTGCCCGCAGACCTGCCGCGCGCAATCGATCTGGAAGGGCGCCTGGTGACGCCGGGTTTAATCGACTGTCACACCCATCTGGTGTTCGGTGGCGATCGCGCGGCCGAATGGGAGCAGCGGCTGAATGGCGTCTCTTATCAGACAATCAGCGCCCAGGGTGGCGGGATTAACGCCACCGTCAGCGCCACCCGGGACAGCACCGCTGACCAGCTTGAACAGCTGGCGCAGCAGCGGCTTGAACGCCTGATGCGTGAAGGGGTGACCACGGTTGAAATCAAATCGGGCTACGGTCTGAACGACGAGGCAGAAGAAAAGATGCTGCGCGTGGCGCAGCGTCTGGCCCAGACAAACCCGGTGGAAATCAGTCCGACGCTGCTGGCCGCGCATGCCGTGCCGCGCGAGTACCGTCACGATCCCGATGCGTATGTCGATCATGTTTGCCAGCACATGCTGCCAGCGCTGTGGGAAAAGCGGCTGTTCGAGGCCGTTGACGTGTTCTGCGAAAACGTCGGATTTACCCTCGCGCAAAGCGAGCGGGTATTCCAGGCCGCGCAGGCACTGGGGATCCCCATTAAGGGCCATGTCGAACAGCTGTCCAACCTCGGAGGCACCGCGCTGGTCAGTCGCTATCGCGGGCTGTCGGCGGATCATATTGAGTATCTCGATGACGCGGGCGTAGCGGCAATGGCGCACAGCGGCACCGTTGCCGTATTACTTCCCGGCGCATTCTACTTTTTACAGGAGCGTCAGCGCCCGCCGGTCGACAGACTGCGTCAACAGGGCGTGCCGATGGCGGTCGCCACCGATTACAACCCCGGCACCAGCCCGTTTGCCAGTTTGCATCTGGCGATGAATATGGCCTGCGTGCAGTTTGGCTTAACCCCGGAAGAGGCCTGGGCGGGGGTCACGCGACATGCGGCGAAGGCGCTGGGGCGCGGCGAGACGCACGGGCAGCTGAAAGCCGGATTTGTCGCCGACCTTGCTGTCTGGGATGCCAGAAGCCCGGTCGAGATGGTGTATGAGCCGGGCCGTAACCCGCTTTATCAGCGCGTATTCAGAGGACGCATTCAATGAGTTTATGGCAGCCGGTTTCAGCGGATATCTGGCAGGGGCGGGACGATCGCGCAGAGGCCAGTAATGCCCTGCGTCTGTTTCAGACCGTGGAACAACGTGACACGCAACGTCCTGCCAGCAGCGGGATCGCCCTGATTGGCTTTGCCAGCGATGAAGGGGTCAAGCGCAATCAGGGCCGACCGGGGGCGGCGCAAGCCCCCGATGTTATACGTGGCGCGCTGGCAAATATGGCGAGCCATCAGGGGCATGAACGTCTGCTGGATATGGGTAACATCAGCGTAGAAGGTGATGCGCTGGAAGCGGCGCAGCAGGCGCTGAGCGAGACGGTCACTGCCTGTCTGCAGGCGGGGATGCAGAGCCTGGTTCTCGGGGGTGGGCATGAAACCGCCTGGGCGCACGGGCGCGGCGTGCTGGACGCTTTCCCCGGCGAGCGGGTGGTGATCATTAATCTTGATGCGCATCTCGACTTGCGTAGCGCCAGTCGGGCGACATCCGGCACGCCGTTTCGCCAGCTGGCGAAGTATTGTGAGGCGCAGCAGCGGGGTTTTCACTATGCCTGCCTGGGCGTCAGCCGTGCGGCGAATACCCAGGCGTTGTGGGATGAAGCCGCCCGTCTGCGGGTGACGATAGTGGAAGACCTCGATTTCCACCAGCAGGCGCGGGCAACGCTTGAGGCGCTGCTGGAAAGCGCGGATCGGGTCTATCTGACCCTTGACCTCGACGTGCTGCCCGCTGCTGAAATGCCCGCCGTCTCGGCCCCTGCCGCGCTGGGCGTGCCCGCCCGGGAGCTGCTGCAAGCGATCGAGCAGGTCTGTCGCAGCGGCAAACTGCAGGCGGTGGATCTGGTGGAGTTTAACCCCCGCTTCGACCGTGACGGTCAGGGGGCGAAGCTCGCCGCGCGGCTGGCGTGGCAAATAGCTCACTGGTGGGCGTAATCCCTATATACCCGTCATACTTCAAGTTGCATGCGCGTTGGCTTTCCTCACTCACCCCAGTCACTTACTGAAGTAAGCTCCTGGGGATTCGCTGCGTCGCCGCCTTCCTGCAACTCGAATTATTTAGGGTATATAATCGACTTTTTTTTTCGGCTTAAGGAATTGCTATGTTCTCACGCACGCCGCAGCAGCAGGTCAACACCCCCGCGCCTTTTTATGAAAAAGTGAAGCAGGCGATCAGTCATCAGATTGCCACCGGCGTCTGGCGTGCCCACGATCGTATCCCGTCCGAGGCGGAGCTGGTGGCGCAGTTTGGCTTTAGCCGGATGACCATCAACCGCGCGCTGCGTGAACTCACCGACGAAGGGCTGCTGGTGCGTCTGCAGGGGGTCGGCACTTTTGTTGCCGAGCCGAAGGGGCAGTCGGCGCTGTTTGAAATTCGCAGCATCGCTGATGAGATCGCCTCCCGCAACCATCAACACCGTTGCGAGGTGCTGCTCCTCGAGGAGACGCAGGCCAGCCCGGCGCAGGCGGTGGCGCTGAATGTTAAAGAGGGCACGCTGATCTTCCACTCCCTGATGTTGCACTTTGAAAACGACATCCCGGTGCAGATAGAGGATCGCTGCGTCAATGCCGCGCTGGTGCCGGATTACCTACTCCAGGACTACACCGTCACCACCCCGCATGCCTGGCTGTCGCTGGTTGCGCCGCTCACAGAAGGAGAGCACATCGTCGAGGCTGTACGTGCCAACCCTCAGGAGTGCGGGCTGCTGCGCATTAAAGAGCACGATCCCTGCCTGCTGATCCATCGCCGTACCTGGTCAGCTTCGTACATTGTTTCCCACGCCAGACTGCTGTTCCCTGGCAATCGCTACCGGCTGCAGGGCCACTTCATGTCATAAGCCAAAAGCGTGATTGCTGACGCAATATAATAAAAATGTATCTTAATTGTTAAATTCAGCCTTGTGTGCACTTGTCTATACAAGTATATCTTACTGTATATTCTGTCCCCTCTCAGGAGCACACCATGTCGTCAGGTAAGTATCGCCAGCAAGAGATTCGCGCCCCTCGCGGCACCACGCTTAACGCCAAAAGTTGGCTGACCGAAGCGCCGCTGCGGATGTTAATGAACAACCTCGATCCCGACGTGGCGGAGAATCCTCACGAGCTGGTGGTGTACGGCGGCATTGGCCGGGCGGCGCGCAACTGGGAGTGCTATGACGCGATGGTTTCCGCGCTCACCGAACTGGAAAACGACGAGACCCTGCTGGTGCAATCCGGTAAGCCTGTCGGGGTGTTTAAAACCCATAAAAATGCCCCGCGCGTGCTGATCGCCAACTCCAACCTGGTGCCGCACTGGGCAACCTGGGAACACTTTAACGAGCTGGATGCGAAGGGGCTGGCGATGTACGGCCAGATGACGGCCGGGAGCTGGATCTACATCGGTAGCCAGGGCATCGTACAGGGTACCTACGAAACCTTCGTCGAGGCCGGGCGTCAGCACTATAACGGCTCCCTGAAGGGGCGTTGGGTGCTCACTGCGGGCTTAGGTGGGATGGGCGGCGCGCAGCCGCTGGCGGCCACCCTCGCGGGCGCCTGCTCCCTGAACATTGAATGCCAGCAGAGCCGGATCGATTTCCGTCTGCGCACTCGCTACGTGGATGAGCAGGCCGACAGCCTGGACGACGCGCTGGCCAGAATTCAAAAATACACCGCGGAAGGCAAAGCGGTCTCGATTGCCCTGTGCGGTAATGCGGCGGATATCGTCCCGGAACTGGTGGCGCGCGGCGTGCGCCCTGATCTCGTCACCGACCAGACCAGCGCTCACGATCCGCTTCACGGCTATCTGCCAAAAGGCTGGAGCTGGGAAGAGTATCAGCAGAAAGCGCAGCAGGATCCTGAAGGCACCGTGCTGGCGGCTAAACGTTCCATGGCCGACCACGTCAGCGCGATGCTGGCGTTCAGTAAGCTTGGCGTGCCGACCTTTGACTACGGCAACAACATTCGCCAGATGGCGAAAGAGATGGGCGTTGCTAACGCTTTTGATTTCCCCGGTTTTGTACCCGCTTATATCCGGCCGCTGTTCTGTCGCGGTATCGGCCCATTCCGCTGGGTGGCGCTCTCCGGCGACCCGGAAGATATCTATAAAACCGACGCCAAAGTGAAAGAGATTGTCGCCGATGATGAACACCTGCATCACTGGCTGGACATGGCCCGCGAGCGCATTAACTTCCAGGGCTTACCGGCGCGTATCTGCTGGGTGGGGCTGGAGTGGCGACAGAAGCTGGGCCTGGCCTTTAACGAAATGGTGCGCCGCGGCGAAGTGTCCGCGCCGATTGTCATCGGTCGCGATCACCTTGATTCTGGCTCAGTGGCCAGCCCCAACCGCGAAACCGAAGCGATGCGCGACGGCTCTGACGCGGTCTCTGACTGGCCGTTGCTCAATGCCCTGTTGAATACCGCCAGCGGCGCGACCTGGGTCTCGCTGCACCACGGCGGCGGCGTCGGGATGGGCTTCTCCCAGCATGCCGGGATGGTGATTGTCTGCGACGGCACCGATGAAGCCGCTGCGCGCATTGCCCGCGTGCTGCACAACGACCCGGCAACAGGCGTGATGCGCCATGCGGACGCCGGATATGACATCGCTATCGACTGTGCGAAAGAGCAGGGCCTGAACCTGCCGATGATCGCCGCCACACAAGGAAAGCACTGATGAATGCCTTAACCCTTACCCCCGGTACCCTGACGCGGGCGCAGCTCCGTCAGGTATGGCGCCATCCGCTGCAGATTACGCTCGACGACGCGGCCCACGGGGCGATTAACGCAAGCGTTGCCTGCGTCGAAGCGATTGTCGCGGAAGGTCGCACCGCCTACGGGATCAACACCGGGTTTGGCCTGCTGGCGCAAACGCGTATCGCCACGCACGATCTGGAAAACCTGCAGCGCTCGCTGGTGCTGTCCCATGCTGCGGGCGTCGGCCAGCCGCTGGACGACGACATCGTACGCCTGATGATGGTGCTGAAAATCAACAGCCTGGCGCGCGGTTTCTCCGGGATCCGCCTGAGCGTGATTCAGGCGCTGATCGCGCTGGTCAATGCGGGCGTATACCCATGGATCCCCGCCAAAGGCTCGGTTGGCGCATCCGGCGATCTGGCCCCGCTGGCGCATATGTCCCTGACTCTGCTCGGCGAAGGTAAAGCCCGCTATCGCGGCGAATGGCTCCCGGCGGCAACCGCATTGCAAAAAGCCGGTCTTTCGCCGGTGACGCTGGCAGCGAAAGAGGGGCTGGCGCTGCTGAATGGCACTCAGGCGTCAACGGCGTTTGCGCTGCGCGGTCTGTTTGAAGCGGAAGACCTGTTTGCCTCGGCGGTGGTCTGCGGGGCGCTCACGACCGAAGCGGTGCTTGGCTCCCGTCGTCCGTTCGATGCCCGTATTCATGAAGTGCGCGGGCAGCGCGGGCAGATCGACGCCGCGGCGCTGTACCGTCATGTCCTGACCGAAACCAGCGCCATTGCCGAATCACATCACAACTGCGACAAAGTGCAGGATCCGTACTCCCTGCGCTGTCAGCCGCAGGTGATGGGGGCCTGCCTGACGCAGCTGCGCCAGGCAGCAGAAGTACTGCTGGTGGAATCCAATGCGGTTTCTGATAACCCGCTGGTGTTTGCAGCAGAAAATGAAGTGGTTTCCGGGGGCAACTTCCACGCTGAGCCGGTGGCGATGGCGGCGGATAATCTGGCGCTGGCGATTGCTGAAATCGGTGCTCTGTCCGAACGGCGCATTGCGTTGATGATGGATAAGCACATGTCGCAGCTGCCGCCGTTCCTGGTGCGCAACGGCGGGGTGAACTCCGGTTTTATGATTGCCCAGGTGACCGCAGCCGCGCTGGCAAGCGAGAATAAAGCCCTGTCGCATCCGCACAGCGTCGACAGCCTGCCAACATCGGCTAACCAGGAAGACCACGTCTCGATGGCACCCGCGGCGGGCCGTCGTCTGTGGGAGATGGCGGGCAATACCCGTGGCGTGCTGGCGGTCGAGTGGCTGGCGGCGTGTCAGGGCGCGGATCTACACGACGGTCTGACCTCAAGCCCGCTGCTGGAGCAGGCGCGTCATACGCTGCGCGAACAGGTGGCGCATTATGATGATGACCGCTTCTTTGCCCCGGATATCGATGCGGCAATCGGCTTGCTGGATCAGGGTAGCCTGGTCAATTTGTTACCGGCCTTCCTGTAAAAAAATACCCGGCGAGCGCGGCTTGCCGGGTCTGTTTCTAGCTGTACATCGCGGTTATCGACGCGCTGCCCAGGGTGTGGAAATGGACGTTAAAACCCACCATCGCGCCGCTCGCCCCTTCATCGACCTCAATTCTGTCAACGTCCAGCGCGTGCACTGTGAAGATATAACGGTGGGTATCACCTTTTGGTGGTGCTGCGCCGCCATAGCCCGCTTTGCCAAAATCGGTTCGGGTCTGTACCGCGCCATCCGGCAGGGCAACCAGCGATGAGCCCGAGCCCTGCGGCAGCACGCGGGTATCGGCGGGCAGGTTGGCGACAATCCAGTGCCACCAGCCGGAGCCGGTAGGCGCGTCCGGGTCGTAGCAGGTCACCACAAAGCTTTTGGTGCCGGAGGGCACCTCGTCCCACGCCAGATGCGGAGAGATGTTATCCCCCTCGTACCCCATGCCGTTGAACACGTGGCGCGCCGGGAGTTTATCCCCGTCGCGCAGATCCTGACTGAAGAGTCGCATACTGTTTCTCCGTAATAAGTCCTGCAAAAAGTGTACTCCATAACGGAAGACGCGGACTTAAATCACAAAGTGTTCAGGATGATTCACCGCGTCCACCACCGCGGCGGTCAGCTTGCTGAGCTGCTCGGGGCTTATCAGATACGGCGGCATCAGATAGATCAGCTTACCAAACGGACGCACCCATACGCCGCGCGCCACAAAGAAGCGCTGCAGCGCGGCCATATTCACCGGATGACGGGTTTCAACCACCCCGATGGCCCCCAGCACCCGCACGTCGGCGACATACTCAGATTCACGTGCTGCCGCCAGATCCTGCATCAGCTGGGCTTCGATGGCAGCAACCTGAGTCTGCCACTCGCCGCTTTCGAGGATGGCCAGGCTTTCGCTGGCCACCGTACAGGCCAGCGGGTTTCCCATAAACGTTGGGCCGTGCATAAAGCAGCCCGCTTCGCCATTGCTGATGGTCTCTGCCACCCGGCGGGTGGTGAGGGTCGCGGACAGCGTCATGGTGCCGCCGGTCAGGGCTTTACCGAGGCACAGAATGTCCGGGGTGATGCCCGCATGCTCGCAGGCGAACAGCTTGCCGGTGCGGCCAAAGCCGGTGGCAATCTCGTCGGCAATCAACAGGATCCCTTCCCGGTCGCACATCTTGCGGATGCGCTTGAGCCACTCAGGATGGTACATCCGCATGCCGCCTGCGCCCTGCACGATGGGTTCGAGGATCACTGCCGCAATCTCGTGACGATGGGCGGCCATCAGACGGGCGAAGCCGACCATATCCGCTTCATCCCACGCGCCGTCGAAGCGGCTCTGCGGGGCCGGGGCAAACAGGTTTTCCGGCAGATAGCCCTTCCACAGGCTGTGCATTGAGTTATCGGGATCGCACACCGACATCGCGCCAAAGGTGTCGCCGTGGTAGCCGTTGCGGAAGGTGAGAAAACGCTGGCGGCTCTCACCCTTGGCGTGCCAGTACTGCAGCGCCATTTTCATCGCCACTTCTACCGCCACCGAGCCGGAATCGGCAAGGAATACGCACTCCAGCGCCTCGGGGGTCATAGCCACCAGACGACGGCAGAGATCCACCGCCGGAGGATGGGTGATCCCGCCAAACATCACGTGCGACATGCGGTCAATCTGCGCTTTCATCGCCGCGTTGAGCCGCGGATGGTTGTAGCCGTGAATGGTCGCCCACCACGAGGACATACCGTCCACCAGCTGTTCGCCGCTGGCCAACGTCAGCTCGCAGCCCTGCGCCCCGGTGACCGGATAAACGGGCAGGGGCTGGCTCATGGAAGTGTAAGGGTGCCAGATGTGGCGCTGATCGAAAGCGAGATCGTCCGTTGTCATAATCGACTTGTAAACCATTTTGAAAACATTTAGGTTTACGAGTATAAACCGAACCCATCCTGAACTAAACCCTTTTGGAGACGCCCCATGGCTCACCAGACACGCTGGTCAATGTCGCAAGTCACTGCATTATTCGAAAAACCTCTGCTGGAACTGCTGTTTGAAGCCCAGCAGGTGCACCGTCAGCACTTCGATCCGCAGCACGTCCAGGTCAGCACCTTGCTGTCAATCAAGACCGGGGCCTGCCCGGAAGACTGCAAATATTGCCCGCAGAGCGCGCGCTACAAAACCGGCCTCGAGTCCGAGCGCCTGATGGAAGTGGAGCAGGTGCTCGACTCTGCCCGCCAGGCGAAAAATGCCGGATCGACCCGTTTCTGCATGGGTGCGGCGTGGAAAAACCCGCACGAGCGCGACATGCCGTATCTCGAGCAGATGGTGCAGGGCGTTAAAGCTATGGGCCTCGAAGCCTGTATGACCCTCGGCACGCTGGACGACGATCAGGCCCAGCGCCTGGCCTCGGCGGGTCTGGACTACTACAACCACAACCTCGACACCTCGCCGGAATTCTACGGCAACATTATCACCACCCGTACCTATCAGGAGCGTCTGGATACGCTGGGTAAAGTGCGCGATGCGGGCATCAAAGTCTGCTCGGGTGGGATTGTGGGCTTAGGCGAAACGGTCACCGATCGCGCGGGCCTGCTGCTGCAACTGGCAAACTTGCCCACCCCACCGGAGAGTGTGCCGATCAACATGCTGGTGAAGGTGAAGGGCACTCCGCTGGCGGACAACGACGACGTCGACGCCTTTGATTTTATCCGCACCATTGCGGTGGCGCGCGTGATGATGCCGACCTCTTTCGTGCGCCTCTCCGCCGGACGTGAGCAGATGAATGAGCAGACCCAGGCGATGTGCTTTATGGCCGGGGCCAACTCTATTTTCTACGGCTGCAAACTGCTGACCACCCCGAACCCGGAAGAGGACAAAGACGTCCAGCTGTTCCGCAAGCTGGGGCTTAACCCGCAGCAGACGGCGGTGCAGACCGGTGATAACGAGCAGCAGCACCAGCTCGAACAGCAGCTTTTTAACGCCGATACCGACCAGTTCTACAACGCGGCGACGGTATGACCTGGCAGCAACGCATTGATGCCGCCCTCGACGCACGCCGGGCGGCAGATGCCCTGCGCGTGCGCACCACGGTGGCGAACGGTGCCGGGCGCTTTCTGACCCGTGGGCAGCAGCGTTACGCGAATTTCTCCAGCAATGACTATCTGGGCTTAAGCCAGCATCCCGACGTTGTCCGCGCCTGGCAGCAGGGCGCGGAGCAGTATGGCGTGGGCAGCGGCGGCTCCGGCCACGTCAGCGGCTACACCACCGCCCATCAGGCGCTGGAAGACCATCTGGCGGGCTGGCTCGGCTATGATCGCGCGCTGCTGTTTATCTCCGGCTTTGCCGCCAACCAGGCGCTGATTGGCGCGCTGACCGGCAAAGACGATCGCATCGTCGCCGACCGCTTAAGCCATGCTTCGCTGCTGGAAGCCGCCAGTCATAGCCCGGCCCAGCTCAGGCGCTTTGCCCATAACGATGCCGCCCAGCTTGCCGCACTGCTGGATAAACCCTGCGAAGGACAGCAGCTGGTGGTCACCGAAGGGATTTTCAGCATGGACGGCGACAGCGCCCCGCTGGGGGAACTTCATGCGGCGGCGCAGCGTAAAGCCAGCTGGCTGCTGGTGGACGATGCCCACGGGATCGGCGTCACCGGGCCAGAGGGGCGCGGCACCACCGCCAGCCTGGGGGTAAAACCCGAGCTGCTGGTGGTGACTTTTGGCAAAGGAGTGGGCGTCAGCGGGGCTGCGGTGCTGTGCAGCGCATCGGTTGCTGACTACCTGCTGCAGTTTGCCCGCCATCTGATCTACAGCACCAGCATGCCGCCTGCCCAGGCAGTGGCCCTGCTGGCGGCGTTTAACGTGATTCGCAGCGATGACGGCGACGACCGGCGTCAGCGGCTGGCCTCCCTCATCGGCCAGTTCCGCGCGGGCGTCAGCGGGCTGCCGCTGCAAATCACCGCCTCGCAGAGCGCCATTCAGCCGCTGATCGTCGGTGAAAACGATCGCGCTCTGCAGATGGCGAATACCCTCAGACAGCAGGGGATCTGGGTGACTGCCATTCGTCCGCCAACCGTTCCGATGGGCACTGCCCGCCTGCGCCTGACCCTGACTGCGGCGCATCAACCGGCCGATATCACCGCGTTACTGGAGGCGCTGCATGCCGCAAGTGAATAAACAGGCCATTGCCGCCGCATTTGGCCGGGCGGCGCAAAGCTATTCCCGCCACGACGGGTTGCAGCGGCAAAGCGCCGAAGGACTGCGGTCGCTGTTGGCGGAAGATGATTTTGCCCGCGTGCTGGATGCGGGCTGCGGGCCGGGTGGCAACAGCCTCGCGTGGCGTAACGCCGGGAGCCACGTGACGGCGATGGATATCTCTGCCCAGATGCTGGATCAGGCGCGCAGTCACCAGGTGGCGGATGATTACCTGCTGGCGGATATCGAAGCCATTCCGCTGGCCGACAGCCAGTTCGACCTGGTCTGGAGTCATCTGGCGGTGCAGTGGTGCGCCAGCCTGCCGCAGGCGCTGGCGGAGCTGTACCGGGTGGCGCAGCCGGGCGGTAAGGTCGCATTTACCACGCTGCTGAGCGGCTCGCTGCCGGAGCTGAATCAGGCCTGGCGAGCAGTCGATACCCAGCCGCATGTGAACCGTTTTCTGACCGGGCAGCAGGTGACCGATGCCTTGTCCGGCTGGCGCTCCCGCTGTGTTATTCAGACTGTGACCCTGCTGTTCGACGATGCGCTGAGCGCGATGCGTTCGTTGAAAGGCATTGGCGCCACCCATCTGCATGGCGGGCGGGGCGATAAGCCGTTAACGCGCGGCCAGCTACAGCAGCTGGCGCTGGCCTGGCCGCAGCAGGCGGGGCAATTCCCGCTCTCTTACCAACTCTTTCATGGGATTATTGAACGTGACTGAACGTTATTTTGTGACCGGCACCGACACCGAGGTCGGTAAAACCGTCGCCAGCAGCGCACTGCTGCAGGCAGCAAATGCTCTGGGTCTGAAAACAGCGGGCTACAAGCCGGTGGCCTCGGGCAGTGAAATGACGCCCGAGGGGCTACGCAACAGCGACGCGCTGGCGCTCCTACGCAACAGCAGCGTGGCGCTGAGCTATCAGGCGGTGAATCCCTACACCTTCGCCGAGCCGACCTCGCCGCATATCATCAGCGCCGACGAGCAGCGCCCGATTGCGTTTAGCACCCTTTCCGCAGGACTGCGGGCGCTGGAAAGCCGTGCCGACTGGGTACTGGTAGAGGGCGCGGGCGGCTGGTTTACGCCGTTGTCAGAGGAGCTGACCTTCGCCGACTGGGCAATTGCCGAACACCTGCCGGTGATCCTGGTGGTGGGGGTGAAGCTGGGCTGTATCAATCATGCAATGCTGACCGCGCAGGCGATCCGACAGGCGGGGCTGCCGCTGGTGGGCTGGGTGGCGAATGTCGTGGTGGCGCCTGGCAAACGCCACGCTGAATACATGGCGACGCTCAGACGCGTGCTGGCGGCACCGCTGCTGGGTGAAATTCCGTGGCTGGGCGACGATGCCGATACCACGGCGGTGGGGCGCTACCTCACGCTTAACCCGCTGGTGACGCCGTCCCCATCCAGTGTTCAATAAGCGGATCGTTAAGCTCGCTTACATGGCCCTGGGCCACGCTACGCCCGCGCCAGAGCAGGCAAAAGCGCTCCGCCACCCGGCGAATCAACCCCAGTTGCTGCTCGGCCAGTAGCACCGACAGCCCCAGCTCGCGGGTAAGCCTGGCCAGCAGCATTGCCAGCCTGGCGGTCAACAGTGGGTCGGGGCCGCGGCTGGGCTCGTCCAGAATCAGCAGGCGCGGGCGGGTGACCAGCGCGTTAGCCAGCGCCAGCTGATACTGCAGGTCATCGCTGATGCCCGACGCGCGCCGCTGGCGCAGCGGGTAAAGCTCAGGAAAGAACTCAAAAATATCGCTGTTCATCGACCCACTCGTCTCGCCTTTTGCCCGCCTCGCGATGTGCAGATTCTCCTCTACGGTGAGTTGAGAAAAGATCCGCCGGTCCTGTGAAACATAGCCAATTCCCGGGCCTGTGCGCGCCTCTGAGCCGCCGGACAGCAGAGGGAAGGGCGATGCCCCGGCTTCGTGCCAGACCATGGTGCCGCTGGCAATAGGCAGCAGGCCCGCGATGCAGTTCATCAGCGTGGTTTTCCCCATTCCGGGCAGACCGACGATGCCGGTGCAGACGCCGGGAGGAAGGTCGAGGTCAACATTCCATAGCGTGTGTTGATTTCCGTAATACTGGTTAATAGCGCGCAGGCTCAGCATGGTGTTGCTCCTTTTCGGGTAACAGTCATCCTGTGTTGCAAGACCCTTGCCACCGTCCTGAAAGTGGCAGTTAAAGGCTGTTTTTTCGGAATACGCCTGAAAGTCAGGGGGAGGGTTAACAGAATAATGCACTGTGTCAGTGCCAGACGGGCGGGTTTGGTGCAGCTCTCTCAACAGGAAAATGTGACTAAGATCGCATCACTTTGTTATCCTCATTACAGCGGTCAAATGCCAAAAAAAGCTAATAAATATTTTTTACCGTCGCGCTGTGCGGAAAAACCGGGAATTAGCCGAGTCACGAGTGGCATGGGCTGGAAGCAGTTATCCACTATTCCTGTGGATAACCATGTGCATTAGAGTTAGAAAACACAAGGTAAGCGAGAGAAGACGCGGCCTGCGCCTGAATTGCTGCGAAACGCGTCTTTTGAAAATATTTATTAAATATCAATGCGTTAAATAAAATCAATCACTGTCATCAAACTGTCAAGTGGACCGGCAAAAGTGAAGCGGAACGGCTTGACAAATGTTAAAAATGGAAAAGTTCTGGGGATAACCGTACCGCTGTGGAATTTTATCTGGTCACCGCCGAAATTTTGCGCAGCTTTGCGCGTTTCATGCCGTAAGCCGCAGTAATATGGGTGTATGATACTGTAATTTCATCCAGTATAAATTACTGGCAAAAATAGCCATCGAGAGTAAAATTACTCACCTGCCGTATAAACCATCATCAGGTCGCCGTTCATGAGTAAACCGTTCAAACTGA
Source organism: Silvania hatchlandensis (assembly GCF_025564065.1). GTDB lineage: Bacteria > Pseudomonadota > Gammaproteobacteria > Enterobacterales > Enterobacteriaceae > Enterobacter > Enterobacter hatchlandensis. The sequence goes on from NZ_JAMGZK010000041.1 coordinate 73,022, forward strand.
ATTCCGCTTTCCGTCCTTCCGGCGATCAGCCTGAAGCGATTCGCCGCCTGAAAGAAGGGCTGGAGGATGGACTCGCACACCAGACACTGCTGGGGGTGACCGGTTCGGGTAAAACCTTTACCGTCGCCAACGTTATCGCCGATTTGCAACGGCCGACCATGGTGCTGGCACCTAATAAAACGCTGGCGGCGCAGCTCTATGGCGAGATGAAAGAGTTTTTCCCTGATAACGCGGTGGAGTACTTTGTCTCCTACTACGACTACTATCAGCCGGAAGCCTACGTTCCCAGCTCCGATACCTTTATCGAAAAAGACGCCTCGGTGAACGAGCATATCGAGCAGATGCGTCTGTCGGCGACCAAAGCGCTGCTGGAACGTCGCGACGTGGTGGTGGTAGCCTCCGTTTCAGCTATCTACGGGCTGGGTGATCCTGACCTCTACCTGAAGATGATGCTGCACCTGACTCAGGGGATGATTATCGATCAGCGCGCCATCGTGCGTCGGCTGGCCGAGCTGCAGTACACCCGCAACGATCAGGCGTTCCAGCGCGGGACGTTCCGCGTGCGCGGCGAAGTGATCGACGTCTTCCCGGCCGAATCCGATGACGTCGCGCTGCGCATCGAACTGTTTGACGAAGAGGTGGAGCGGCTGTCGCTGTTCGATCCGCTGACGGGTCATATCGAGTCGACCATTCAGCGCTACACCATTTACCCGAAAACGCACTACGTCACTCCGCGCGAGCGCATCGTGCAGGCGATGGAAGATATCAAGGTCGAACTGGCGGATCGACGTAAGAATCTGCTGGAAAACAACAAGCTGCTGGAAGAGCAGCGCCTCAGTCAGCGCACCCAGTTTGATCTCGAGATGATGAACGAGCTGGGCTACTGCTCGGGTATCGAAAACTACTCCCGCTATCTCTCGGGCCGCGGTCCCGGCGAGGCACCTCCGACGCTGTTTGACTACCTTCCGGCCGACGGCCTGCTGGTGATCGACGAATCGCACGTCACCGTGCCGCAAATCGGCGGCATGTACCGTGGCGACCGCGCGCGCAAAGAGACGCTGGTGGAGTACGGCTTCCGCCTGCCGTCCGCGCTGGATAACCGACCGATGAAGTTTGAAGAGTTTGAGGCGCTGGTGCCGCAAACCATCTATGTGTCGGCGACGCCGGGCAACTACGAGCTGGAGAAATCGGGCGACGACGTGGTGGACCAGGTGGTGCGTCCGACCGGTCTGCTGGATCCGATTATTGAGGTGCGCCCGGTGGCGACGCAGGTGGACGACCTGCTCTCGGAGATCCGCATTCGGGCGGCCATCAACGAGCGTGTGCTGGTTACCACTCTCACCAAACGCATGGCTGAAGACCTGACCGAGTACCTCGAAGAGCACGGTGAGCGGGTGCGTTACCTGCACTCGGATATCGATACCGTCGAGCGCATGGAGATCATCCGCGATTTGCGCCTTGGCGAGTTCGACGTGCTGGTGGGCATCAACCTGCTGCGTGAAGGGCTGGATATGCCGGAAGTCTCGCTGGTGGCGATTCTGGATGCCGATAAAGAGGGCTTCCTGCGCTCTGAGCGTTCGCTTATTCAGACCATTGGGCGTGCCGCGCGAAACATCAACGGCAAAGCGATTCTCTACGGCGACAGAATTACTGCCTCAATGGCCAAAGCGATCGGTGAGACCGAGCGGCGTCGTGAGAAGCAACAGCAGTACAACGAAGAGCACGGCATCACACCGCAGGGTTTGAACAAGAAGGTGGTGGATATCCTGGCGCTGGGGCAGAACATCGCCAAAACCAAGGCGAAAGGTCGCGGTAAATCACGCTCACCGGTTGAGGCCGATACCATTGAACTGACGCCAAAAGCGCTGCAGCAGAAAATCCACGAACTGGAAGGGCAGATGATGCAGCATGCCCAGAATCTGGAGTTCGAGGAGGCGGCGCAGATCCGCGACCAGCTGCATCAGCTCCGCGATCTGTTTATTGCGGCATCGTAAATTCTGCTTACGAAGCCCCCTTTACCCATGGTATAGGGGGCTTTTTTTTACCAGGGCGTATGTGTAGGCAAACGCAGAATAATTTTTATTACGTTCTAATATTCTTTTTTTAAATTGATTGGGTATTTTTCATTTGTTATTAAAATACAATTATCAATTACATCCAGTGTCCAAATTCGGACTAAATAATTTGAAGTGTTTTTTATGCTGTAATATTTCTTCCGCGCAAGAAAATAAATATCCCCTCCCGCCTGTCTCTGTAAGGGTTACACACAATAATATAAGGAATATCTTATGGGTAAAAACGTAACAGCAACGACGTAAAATATGTTGTTGTAAATTTATGTTACATATTTTTATTTCCTTCCGCCTTTGTGACATTTTTATACTCGTTTTATCAGGCTCTTGTTCGAAATTATATAGGGGCCTATAAATACTACGTCATGCTTGCTGATAAATGGAATGCGCTCGCTTTTGACCCCGGATAGTGATTTACGTCGCATGGCGTAAGCAGGGATGTTGTTCTGGCAATCAAGCCATTCTTATTAATTTCTCGCGGGTACTGACCGTTTTTCTCTATTCCATAGAACAGGGACAGCCATGTCTAACTCCTATCAGTCCGAGATCCCCAAAGCCCGCGTTAATATTCAGCTCAGTCTGCACACGGGCGGCGCACAGAAGAAAATTGAATTGCCCCTCAAGCTGGTGATGGTCGGGGATTACAGCAATGGTGCTGAACAACGCCCGGTGTCAGAGCGTGAAAAGGTCAACGTTAATAAGCATAACTTTAACAGTGTGCTGGCCGACTTCTCTCCTTCCTTAAAACTGTCTGTCGACAACACCCTTGCCAATGATGGTAGCGAAGAGGCCGTGAATCTGACCTTCCGCGACATGCAGGATTTCACCCCGGAACAGGTCGCCCGCCAAATTCCCCAGCTTAAAGCCATGCTTGCCATGCGCAACCTGCTCCGCGATCTGAAGGCCAACCTGCTGGACAACCAGGCCTTCCGTAAAGAGCTGGAAAAAATCCTCCTCGACCCGGCGCTGAGCGCTGAACTGCGCAGCGAGCTCTCTGCCCTTGCGCCAAAACATCCCTGACGGTTGCGATATTTAACGGATTAACGAGAGAAGATGCTGATGTCTGTACAAAATGAAAATGCCGCTGGCGGCGAAAGCGTAGTGCTGAAACGTCCTGAAGCAGGCGGTGTGTATGCCTCCCTGTTTGAGAAAATCAATCTGAACCCGGTCTCGTCCCTGAGCGCGCTGGATATCTGGCAGGATGCGCAGGCGATGTCGGATGCGACGGCCGATGAGCGTCTGACCGCCGGAATGCAGGTGTTCCTGGAATGCCTGAGTAAAGCGGGCGCTAAAGTCGATAAGCTTGACAAAAATCTGATTGATCACCATATCGCGGAGCTGGATTTCCAGATTAGCCGCCAGCTGGATGCCGTCATGCACCACGACGATTTCCAGGCCGTCGAATCCCTGTGGCGCGGCGTGAAGTCGCTGGTGGATAAAACCGATTTTCGCCAGAACGTCAAAATTGAGCTGCTGGATCTGTCCAAAGAGGCCCTGCGCCAGGACTTTGAAGACGCGCCAGAGATAATCCAAAGCGGTCTGTATAAACACACCTATATTGATGAATACGACACCCCGGGCGGCGAGCCGATTGGGGCGCTGATCTCCGCGTATGAGTTTGATGCCTCGGCGCAGGACGTGGCGCTGCTGCGCAATGTCTCCAAAGTCGCCGCGGCGGCCCACATGCCGTTTATCGGTTCTGCCGGACCCAAATTCTTCCTCAAAGAGTCGATGGAAGAGGTCGCTGCCATCAAAGATATCGGCAATTACTTTGACCGCGCCGAATACATCAAATGGAAATCCTTCCGCGATACCGATGACTCCCGCTATATCGGCCTGGTGATGCCCCGCGTGCTCGGACGTCTGCCATATGGCCCGGACACGGTGCCGGTGCGCAGCTTTAACTATGTCGAAGAGGTTAAAGGCCCGGAACACGACAAATATCTGTGGACTAACGCCTCGTTTGCCTTCGCGGCCAATATGGTGCGTAGCTTTATCAATAACGGCTGGTGCGTCCAGATCCGCGGCCCGCAGGCCGGTGGCGCGGTACAGGATCTGCCGATCCACCTTTACGACCTCGGCACCGGCAATCAGGTGAAAATCCCGTCGGAGGTGATGATCCCGGAAACCCGCGAATTTGAGTTCGCTAACCTCGGTTTTATCCCGCTGTCGTACTACAAAAACCGCGATTACGCCTGCTTCTTCTCGGCGAACTCCACCCAGAAACCGGCGCTGTATGAAACCGCGGATGCCACCGCCAACAGCCGGATTAATACCCGTCTGCCTTACATCTTCCTCCTGTCCCGCATTGCGCATTACCTGAAACTCATCCAGCGGGAAAACATCGGTACCACCAAAGACCGCCGACTGCTGGAGCTGGAGCTCAACACCTGGGTGCGCAGCCTGGTCACCGAAATGACCGATCCGGGCGACGAGCTGCAGGCCTCCCATCCGCTGCGTGATGCGAAAGTGGTGGTCGAGGATATCGAAGATAACCCGGGCTTCTTCCGCGTCAGACTCTTCGCGATCCCTCACTTCCAGGTGGAAGGCATGGACGTGAATCTGTCTCTGGTCTCGCAGATGCCGAAGGCGAAATCGTAATTAAGGCAGGAAGCCGATGAAAACGGAACAACCGTTATGGGGCAGGGGGATCATGATCTCGCCCCAGCACTTCCAGCAACAGGCCGCGTATGCGGCCTGGTCTGCGGAATGCATTGCGCAGATGGGCCTCAATCATCCCTGGGGAGTCATTGAGGCCACCTTTGAACCGGATGCGCTGAAGCTGGGCCGCCTGCATGCCCGTAAGCTGCATCTGCGGTTTCAGGACGGCACGCTGGTTGATACCCACAATGCTGATGCGCTGCCGTCCGCACTGTTGCTGGACGGCGAATCCCGTGAAACGGTAGTGCTTCTGGCCCTGCCGCTGCTGCGCGCCAACGGGGGCAACTGCCTGGCACCGGATGCGGTGGCGGAACGTCCGGTGCGTTACCGTCAGCGCTGGCATGATGTGCGTAATCAGTTTGGCGATGACACCCGCCAAATCGCCGTGTTGCAGCCAGAGCTGAGCCTGCGCTTTGCACATCAGGACAACAGCGATTACCTGACCTGTCCGGTTGCCCGGCTGCAGCAGGACTCGCAGGGTGCCTGGACGCTGGATGAGACGTTTCTTCCCCCACTGTTGACTGTGCAAAGCAGTCGCTGGCTGGTGACCCAGCTGGAACAGCTGATGATCCAGCTTCGCGCCCGCCTGACGCGCCTGATGGCCATGCGCCGTGAGAGCAACGAACGGATGGCCGATTTTGCGGTGGCGGATGTCTCCCTGTTCTGGCTGCTGAATGCGCTGAACAGCGCAGAACCGCTACTTGGACAGTTTGAGCGTCAGTTGCAGAGTCCGGTAGAACGCCTGTATCCGGAGCTGGCGCGCCTGGCGGGCAGTCTCCTGACGTTCTCCCTTGACCATCTTGTCAGCGAGATCCCGGCGTACCAGCATCACCAGCTTAACGCAGTGTTCCCACCGCTGTTTGAACTGCTGAGTGACCTTCTGGAAGCCAGCCTGCCGTCGCGGGTGGTCGCCATTGATCTTACGCATGACAAACGTCTGCGTCAGTGGCTGGCCCGTCTGCAGGATCCCCGCCTGCGCGAAGGGGCCGATTACTACCTCTCGGTCCGCTCGTCGATCCCGGTGGCCCAGCTGCAGGAGCAGTTCCCGCTCCAGTGCCGGGTGGGCAGCCCGGATTTTGTCACCAGCCTGGTGAACCAGTCCCGGCAAGGGATCCCGCTCAGGGCGCTTCGTCATGTGCCTGCGGCTATTCCGCTGCGTCTGGAAAACCAGTATTTCTCTCTCGACCTGTCCCACCCGGCCGCACTGGAGATGCTGGAGAGCGGCAGCTGCATGTTCTATACGCCGGGCATGCTGGGCGAGCCAGAGCTTGACCTCTATGCGGTGCTAAGAACATGAGTGAACGTCAACGCGGCGCGGCCGCATTCATTGATATCGATGCTCTGCTGCAAAACACCTGGCTGCAGGTGATCAGTCTGCGTCATGGTCCCGAGTTTCAGGATGGTGAGGGTCGCGCGCTCTGGGACCGCTGCGTGGCGGATATTGAGCGCGTGCAGCAGGCACTGAAGGCCAGCGAGCTGGATGAGACTAGCTGTCAGCATATCCTTACCGCCCAGTGCGCATTGCTTGATGAAGCGGTGAAAGGCCGCAGCGTTCAGGATGATGCCTGCGTGCAGTGGTACAACATTCCGCTTCAGGGGCATTTTCTCGGAACGATGGATGCCGGGGATACCCTGTGCGATCGCATGCGGGACGTGCTGCGCCAGCCCGATCCGGAAAGTGCCGTTCTGACCTGCTTTCAGCGGGTCATGATGCTGGGTTTTCTGGGCAGCTTCCGCTCGCTCAACGATCCGATCCGCAAGAAGCTGGTCAGCACCCTCAGCGAACATGTTGCGCCTTTCAGCTATCCGCAAACGCACCCGGTGCTGGTGGAAAGCCGCGCCGGGCGCAGTATCGGCGGTGGGTTCTCCTCGTGGCTGGTCTGCATCGTATTCAGTGTGGTGCTGGTCGTGGCGCTGTGGTGGGGGCTGGATTACTGGCTGGATCACACGCTGGCAACGCTGTTGCCGGGGGCGGTGAAATGAGTCCTGCGCAACAGCGCCTGCTTGCACTGTGGGCCGTATTGCTGAGCGGCGTGGTGTGTCTGGTCTTTTTGCCCGTTTCCCGGCTGGCATCGGTGCTTATTTTGCTGGCCGTCTGGGGGCTGATTGCTGCGGTCTGGTATGTGGCCAGTCGTCGTTCAGAGCATCAGGTGACGGTACGCCTCGATAATCTGCCTGAAGCGACGTACCGCCAACCGGTGGTGCTGGTCTGTGGTGATTTGCCACAGGCGTGGCCAGAACAGTCGCAGGCCCTGATTGTGCCTCAGGGCTGCTGGATTAGGGTGGAAAAGCATCAGGATCTGGAGCAGATCGCTCGCCAGCTGCTGTGGTTGCGCCCGGACTGGGGGCGTCAGCTTTCGGTAATAGTCAGCGTTTGTCCGCAGAAGCACACCGATACCGAGGCGTTGACCAGCGACCTGCTGGCCCTGCGCTGGCAAATCAGTCAGCTACGTCGGGAGACCGGACATTCTTTTCCCCTGGTGCTGAGCGGCCAGGCGGGCAGTGCGATCATGAACGATATGCTCTGGCAGGCGGCCATTTCCAGCGAGGGCGTTCACGTCTGGCGGGCGTCCTCCGCGCCTTGCTCGATTGCGGCCTGGGTCACCACGGGCGGGGCGATGGCCATGCAGCAGCAGGTGCTGATGAACAGCCTGATAGGTTGGTTCCATCAGCATGTTAAATCGGTGTTTATCGACAAAAATCCGGACATTCCTGCTATTGCCCCCACGGCGGTGCTGTGGGGAATGGGGCCGAGGCTTGCCGGGAGTCTGGCGTCATCGGTCTGGACCGCCTGGCTCTCCCGCCACACCGCGATGCAGCGCGTTGCCGGGTGGCAAACGCAGGGAACCGACAGTACAGCGACGTCACTGCTGCCGGACTTCGTCCTGCCGCTGCTACCAGAGGGGCAGGGGCTCACTCCGCGACAGCGAAGCTTGCGCTGCGGGCTGACGATGTTCACCGGCGCCGTTATCGCTGCCCTGCTCTGCAGCGGCTGGAATAACCATCAGCTGGTGCAGCGTCTGAGCTTTGATATTCACCGCTATAACCGTATTCCGATGGGGAACCCCGTTCTGAAAGCCGAGGCGGTTAGCGTATTACGCGCCGATGCGGCGCAGTTGGATGAGTGGGCACGCAGCGGCGCACCTGTACGGATGAGTCTGGGATTGTATCAGGGAACACGCCTGCACATGCCGGTGCTGAACGCCATCCGTTCATATCTCCCGCCGCCCCCACCGTCGGTTCCTGAACCTCAAGCTATCCCGAAAATCGTTCGTCTCGACAGCATGTCGCTGTTCGACTCCGGTAAGTCTGTGCTGAAAAGCGGCTCCACCAAAATGCTGATCAATTCTCTGGTAGGGATCAAAGCGAAGCCGGGCTGGCTGATCGTGGTCAGCGGCCATACCGACAACACCGGCAACCCACAGCTGAACCAGACCCTGTCCCTGAAGCGTGCCGAAGCAGTACGGGACTGGATGCGGGACATCGGGGATGTGCCGGAAAGCTGTTTTGCGGTGCAGGGCTATGGCGAAAGCCGCCCTGTCGCCACCAATGACACCCCGGATGGGCGTGCGCTCAACCGCCGTGTCGAAATCAGTCTGGTTCCGCAGGCCAATGCCTGCCTGATGCCAGGCAATACCCCGGCGTCATCGCAGGATGATGGCGCATCACAACACAATGGAGAGTAATTCAATGGCAATTCCTGTTTATCTCTGGCTGAAAGACGACGGTGGCGCGGACATTAAAGGGGATGTGGACGTTCAGGATCGTGAAGGCAGCATCGAAGTGGTCGCCCAGCAACACAACCTGTACATCCCAACGGACAACAACACCGGCAAGCTGACCGGAACCCGTATCCACACCCCGTTCCGCTTCACCAAGGAGATCGACTCCGCCAGCCCGTATCTGTACAAGGCGGTGACCACCGGTCAGACCCTGAAGTCAGCGGAGTTCAAATGGTACAAGATCAACGATGCGGGTCAGGAGGTGGAGTACTTCAACACCAGGCTTGAGAACGTGAAAGTGGTGAAAGTGGCGCCGGTGATGCACGACATCAAGGATCCGAGCTTCGAGAAGCACAACCACCTTGAGCAGATCGAACTGCGCTACGAAAAAATCACCTGGACCTACAAAGACGGCAACATCATTCACTCCGATTCCTGGAACGAACGCGCCACCGCGTAACACTCTGGCGGGCCGCTAACGCTGCCCGCTTTTTTGCTGAACGTCGGTCGTCTCGGGCGTTCAGCAAAAAACACAAAACTTGCCTGCCTGACCTGATGCGCTTGGGTTCCTTATCAACAAAGGAAAGCGATGGGCGGTAGCGTGCCTGGGAACAATCGAGAGAGAGAAAATGGAAAATTCCGCCGTCCTGTTACGCCGTCTTAACCCCTACTGCGCCCGCGCGCTGGAAGGTGCCGCTTCCCTGTGCCAGACCCGCGCCCACGCTGAAATTAGACCGGAACACTGGTTGATGAAGTTGCTGGAACAGGGTGAAGGCGATCTTACCGTGCTGGCGCGCCGCTACGAGTGGGATATGGACGGCATATGGCAGGCGTTACTGGGGTGGCTGGACCGGTTCCCACGTGCGGTGCGCGGCCGCCCGCAGCTGGCGGAACCCCTTAATGCGCTGCTGAAAGCGGCGTGGATGGCGGCATCGTTGCAGGGTGAAGAGCAGATCCGCAGTCAGCATCTGCTGATGGCGCTCACGGGAAACCCAACGCTAATCCACTGTGATGGCCTGTGGCCGCTGCTGACCCTCAGCCAGAGCCAGCTTGAACGTCTGCGCCCGCTGCTGGACGCACAGTCCGATGAGCGTCCGGAGGTGCGGCCGATCGCGTCAGGGGATGGCGTCGAGTTTGTCGGTCGTCCGATTGATGCTGAGGCGAAAGACGGGGAACTTAGCCCGCCGCTGCAGAACGCGCTGGATAAGTTCACTCTGGATGTGACCGCCAAAGCGAAAGCCGGCAGCATCGACCCGGTGTTTGGCCGCGACAATGAAATTCGGCAGATGGTGGATATTCTCTCCCGCCGCCGCAAGAACAACCCGATTCTGGTCGGGGAGCCGGGCGTGGGCAAAACGGCGCTGGTGGAGGGACTGGCGCTGCGCATTGCAGAAGGCAACGTCCCGGAATCGCTCAAGCCGGTGATTCTGCGCACTCTCGATCTCGGTCTGCTTCAGGCCGGAGCGGGCGTGAAAGGCGAGTTCGAACAGCGCCTGAAAAACGTGATTGATGCGGTGCAGCAGTCACCGGTGCCAATCCTGCTGTTTATCGACGAAGCGCACACCATTATCGGTGCCGGTAATCAGGCCGGTGGCGCGGATGCGGCCAATCTGCTGAAACCGGCCCTGGCGCGGGGCGAACTGCGTACCATCGGGGCGACTACCTGGAGCGAGTACAAACAGTATTTCGAGCGTGATGCCGCGCTGGAGCGTCGCTTCCAGATGATCAAAGTGGATGAGCCGGATGATGACACCGCCTGTCTGATGCTCAGGGGCCTGAAGTCCCGCTATGCCGAACACCACAATGTGCATATCACTGACGCCGCCGTGCGTGCCGCCGTCACGCTTTCCCGTCGCTATCTGACCGGCCGCCAACTGCCGGATAAAGCCGTCGATCTGCTCGATACCGCAAGCGCCCGCGTGCGCATGAACCTGGATACCCTGCCGGAACCGCTCACCCGCATCCGCGCGCAGATCACCGCCCTGGGGATAGAGAAACAGGCGCTACTGGAAGATATGACGCTGGGTAACGATACCCACGGCGAGCGTCTGGCGGCGATTGAGCAGGAAGAGATCAAACTGATTGTGTCGCTTGATGAGCTGGAGGCGCAGTATTGCAATGAGTTGGCGCTGGTGGAACAGCTGCTGGATAGCCGCCAGGATATCTCTCGCCAGAGTGAAACCTGCGCGCTACAGCAGCAGTTGAACCGGATGCAGCACAATAATCCGCTACTCGGCGTGGAGGTGGACGTGCGCACCATTGCCAACGTGATTGCTGACTGGACGGGCGTCCCGCTCTCTTCCTTGATGAAAGACGAGCAGATCGAGCTGCTCTCGCTGGAAACCGCGCTGGGCAAGCGCGTAGTGGGGCAGGATGTGGCGCTGGAGGCGCTCGCCCAACGCTTACGGGCGGCAAAAACCGGGCTAACGTCGGAAAATGGCCCGCAGGGGGTATTCCTGCTGGTTGGTCCGAGCGGTGTGGGCAAAACCGAAACGGCTCTCGCGCTGGCCGACAGTCTGTATGGCGGTGAAAAATCGCTTATCACCATCAATCTGTCGGAGTATCAGGAGCCGCACACCGTTTCCCAGCTCAAGGGTTCGCCGCCGGGGTATGTCGGTTACGGCCAGGGCGGGATCCTCACCGAAGCCGTGCGTAAACGCCCGTACAGCGTGGTGCTGCTGGATGAAGTGGAAAAGGCGCACCACGACGTGATGAACCTGTTTTACCAGGTGTTTGATCGCGGCTTTATGCGCGACGGCGAAGGGCGCGAAATCGACTTTCGTAACACCGTCATTCTGATGACCGCCAACCTCGGCAGTGACCCTCTGATGCAACTGCTGGATGAACAGCCGCAGGCCACCGAGAGCGATCTGCACGAGCTATTGCGCCCGATCCTGCGTGACCACTTCCAGCCTGCGCTGCTGGCCCGATTCCAGACCGTGATTTATCGCCCGCTGGCACCCGCCGCGATGCGCACCATCGTGAAAATGAAGCTCGCCCAGGTCAGCCAGCGCCTGAGCCGCCATTACGGCCTCACCACCCATATCGAAGAAGAGCTGTATGACGCGCTGACCGCCGCCTGCCTGTTGCCGGATACGGGGGCGCGCAACGTCGACAGCCTGCTCAACCAGCAGATCCTGCCGGTGTTAAGTCAGCAACTGCTTAGCCATATGGCGGCAAACCAGAAACCACGGCTGCTGACCTTAGGCTGGAGCGAGGAGCAGGGGATTGCGCTGACGTTCAGTGTGGGCAATGGAGAGCCATCATGAGTACCCACCCCAAAATCATCTTCAGCCACAACCATCACAGGCTTTCGGTAAAAGGGTGTGAACCGGCGCTGGACGTGCTGGCCTTTGAAGGGCTTGAAGCCCTGAGCCAGCCGTTCAGCTACCGTGTTGAATTCACCAGCACCGACCACGGCATCAGCAAAGACATGATGTTGATGAAACCGGGGTCGCTGACGCTGCAGGCCCCGGTCGATCAGGGTTTCGGCATTAAAATCCAGCAGCCGGTGCGGGTGATCCAGGGCGTGGTGAGCGGATTCGAACGGCTGAGCACTTCGGAAGATCAGACCCTGTACGCCCTGACGCTGCAGCCTCGTCTGGCACTGCTCGACCGCTCGCACCAGAACGCAATCTATCAGGACATGTCCGTCCCGCAGATCGTGGAAAAAATCCTCCGCGAGCGTCACAACCTGCGTGGCCAGGATTTCCTCTTTTCGCTGGTGAACGACTATCCGCGCCGCGAGCAGGTGATGCAGTACGGTGAGGACGATCTGCACTTTATCACCCGTCTGCTGGGGGAGGTGGGGATCTGGTTTCGCTTCACCACCGACACGCGGCTTAACATCGACGTGGTGGCGTTTTACGACAGCCAGCAGGGCTATGAGAAAAGCCTGATCCTGCCGTCGGTACCGCCGTCGGGCCAGCACGCAAAAGGGGTGGACTCGGTATGGGGGATAGAGTCCCACCACCGCGTGGTGCAGAAACAGGTCACTACCCGGGACTACAACTACCGCCTGGCGGTTGAGGATATGAACGTACAGGTGGAGGTGACCCGCGGGGACAGCACCACCTACGGAGAGGCCTACCATTACGCCGACAACTACCTGACGGCGGGCAGCGCGTATGACCGTCACCCGGCTCCGGAGTCCGGGGCGTTTTATGCCCGCATGCGCCACGAGCGCTATCTGAACGGCCAGACGCAGCTCAGCGCCATCAGCAGCTGTCCGACCCTGTGGCCGGGTCTGCGGCTGAAGGTCGCCGGGGGGTATGAAGTGGCGGAGGCTTTCAGCCAGGGCGTGGTCATTACGGGGATGACCAGCGCCGCGCGGCGCGACCAGGATTTTGCGGTGCATTTCGCCGCGATACCGGACAGCAGCGAGGTGGGGTTTCGTCCCGGGCCCGGTAAACGCCCGGTGATGGCGGGCACCCTGCCTGCGCGGGTGACCAGCACCACCGAGAACGACACCTACGGGCATATCGACAAAAACGGCCGCTACCGCGTCAGCATGCTGTTTGACCGGGACAGCTGGGAAACGGGCTTTGAAAGCCTGTGGGTACGCCAGTCCCGCCCGTATGCCGGAGGCACCTACGGCCTGCATCTGCCGCTGCTGGCGGGGACCGAAGTGGCGATTGGGTTTGAAGATGGCAACCCCGACCGGCCATATCTCGCCGGTGTGCTGCACGACTCGGCGCATCCTGACCACGTCACAATCCGCAACTACAAACGTAACGTCCTGCGCACGCCGGCGAACAACAAAATCCGCCTCGACGACAGCCGTGGTCAGGAGCATATCAAGGTCTCGACGGAGTACGGTGGCAAGAGCCAGCTGAACCTCGGGCATCTGGTGGACCGCGAAAAACAGAAGCGTGGGGAGGGGTTTGAACTGCGCACGGATGCGTGGGGGGCGATACGGGCGGAGAAAGGGTTGTTTATCAGTGCGGACGGGCAGGCGAAGGCGCAGGGGAAGGTGCTGGAGATGCAGTCGGCGATCAGTTTGCTGAAAGGGGCGCTGAATCAGGCCACCGAATGGGGAGGTATCGCGCAGTCTCATCATAACGTGATGCCTGACAGCGCGCCGCTTAACACCCTTGTTGAGAGCGCGGATGGGCTGAAGTCGGCGGCCGTTGTTATCAGCGCCCCGCAGGGGCTGGCGGCGGTTACGCCGGAAGCCACGCTGTTACACAGCGGCAGAGGACTGTATCTGCAGAGTCTGGGAGAAGTGAATATCACTGCCGCACAGCGGCATTCGGTTGTCTCGGGTAAAGCGATCTCCCTGCTTGCCCGGGAGGAGGGGATGCGGCTGGTGTCCGGCAACGGTCCGCTGGCAATGGAGTCACATGCAGACACCCTGTCCCTGACCTCGCTGCAGGATGTCATGGTGCAGTCCACCCAGGGCCATATTCAGCTCACCGCCAAAAATGGTATCACCCTTGGTTGCGGCGGGGCGTATATCCGCATTACGCCGCAGGGGAGGATAGAGATCCACGGTCCGGGATTACTGAGCCTGAAGGGCCAGCATTCTCTGCAGGGGCCGGCCGGCGAGGATTTTCCGCTGCCGGAGCTGCCGTCCTCTGTGTGTAAGGAGTGTCTGAAAAGAGCGCAGGAACAGGCTCGGGGCTTTGTGAAGAGGGAGGGTTAATTAATGGAGCATATACGCAACTGGCTGAGTGAAATAGAGCAGACCTGCCGGAAAATTAATCATCATTATATCGATATTCTAATTGACCAGTGTGGGATGGAATTTTCTGTTATTCCCGCACTGTCTGGATTTTCTTCTTCGCTCGCCTGGTGCTCTCTGTATGAAGGGATTCCGGAAGATATTTATCGTGAAGATGCACCGTTGCTTATTCGAATCGATCTTGATGAACCGCAGCAGGTTCAGTGGCTGAGTGAGCTTGCCAGAGAGGTGGCGCTTACGGCTCCGCTGTTGTTGATTGTATCGCCGTGGCCTTTTTCAGCACTCGCAAAATGGCTCAGGCAATGTGTCGATGCCAGCCATGAAGGACTTCCTGGTATATTTCGGTTCTGGGATACGCGTATTTTCCCCTGGCTCTTTAACGGTATTTTAACTGCAAAAGCGGGTGCTCAACTGCTAAGGCCTGCTCTGTTCTGGAGCTGGATCGATCGTGATGATAACCCCGCCATCCTTGCAGGCAAGGGGGCGGCTTATGCCGATGAGATTGCCCAGCAAATTACGTTCAGCGATGCGCAATTTGAAGCAATGATGTGCCTTTCAGATGCCATTCTTTTTTTAAAAGCCCAACAGTTACCCGAAAATATTTACCCGACGAAAGAAGAACTCTTTTCTGCCTGTTTTAACGCCATGCTGGAGGCAACAAAGAAAAAGATTCTTTTTGAGGAAGATCGTGATGCCTGGGTACTGGCGGGTCTCAGTGAATACAAAAAATATAATGAGGTTCAAGGATGAAAAAAGTCATCGTGTTAACTGCGGTATTTCTGTTGAGCGGCTGCGGCTCTATTGCTGAGCACTCGAAAGGGTGTTACCGCGAATATTATCAAGGTACACAAAAAATGACAGAGCTGGGGATGTGGTTCTTCTATCCCTGGCTTGACGTTCCTTTTTCCGCTGTTGTCGATACCGTGACGTTACCCGTCGATGCTATTTGCATCGCCAGTAATTAGATAACGAGTTAACTGAGGAAAAAGAATGTGAACAGGCAATGGTACGGCGTATTACTGGGCGTGGTGTTACTTGCCGGATGCAGCCAGCCGCAGGCGGAAGCACAGACGCAGAGCGGCGGAGCGGGAACCATTGAGGCCATCAACCATACCAAATGGGCGATTAACCATTTCAGCGTCAACGGGCAGTCGGGGATTGATGCTATCGGCCCATTTGATGGCGGAGGAGGCGGGTGCTGCTACGGGGTACCTTCCGTCTGGACACCAGGAATGATGGTTCGAATTGACTGGGAAAGTGGGGAGGCGTCGACGGAGGGTTTCCCTGGGTTTGCTGATTATGAAAAATATAAAGCCTGGGAAAAGAAGATGAGTGCCAACAACCGGCAACATAGCAAGACCATCTCTGTGCCGGATTATACCGGTCAAAAGACCTGCGGCATCACGGTTCACTTCTTACCCTGCGATGAGGTGAAGGTAACGACAAGTTGCTTTACCTACGGCAGCCCGTCCTATCCGATCAAATTGCCGCTCGAAATGAAGGAGCCGAAAGTATGTCCAAAGTAACCAGGGATGGGAGCAAATCGAAGGGATGCCGGTACGGCGTATTACTGGGGGTGGTGTTACTTGCCGGATGCAGCCAGCCGCAGGCGAAAGCACAGACGCAAAGCGGCGGAGCGGGAACCATTGAAGCCATCAATCATACCAAATGGGCGATTAACCATTTCAGCGTCAACGGGCAATCGGGGATTGATACTATCGGCCCGTTTGATGGCGGAGGAGGCGGGTGCTGCTACGGGGTACCCTCAGTTTGGAAATCGGGTATGACAGCGCGTATTGACTGGGAAACTGGGGTTGGTGGCTCTAAAGGATTTCCGGGATTCGCTGACAGAGAAAAATATAAGGCCTGGAAAAAGCAGGTTGATACGCAAAAAAAACAACACAGTGCAGTAGCTGTCTTACCAGACTACACCGGGCAGAAAACCTGCGGTATCACCGTTCACTTCTTACCCTGCGATGAGGTGAAGGTAACGACAAGTTGCTTTACCTATGGTAGCCCGTCCTATCCGATCAAACTGCCACTCGAAATGAAGGAGCCGAAAGTATGTCCGAAGTAACCAGGGATGGGATCACATTGAAGGGATGCCGGTTCGGCGTATTACTTGGTATAGCGTTACTTGCCGGATGCAGCCAGCCGCAGGCAGAAGCACAGACGCAGAGCGGCGGAGCGGGAACCATTAAAGCCATCAACCATACCAAATGGGCGATTAACCATTTCAGCGTAAATGGGCAATCGGGTATTGATGCTATCGGCCCCTTTGATGGCGGCGGAGGTGGATGCTGCTACGGGGTACCTTCCGTCTGGAC
This sequence comes from Silvania hatchlandensis, assembly GCF_025564065.1. Lineage (GTDB taxonomy): Bacteria > Pseudomonadota > Gammaproteobacteria > Enterobacterales > Enterobacteriaceae > Enterobacter > Enterobacter hatchlandensis. Next base: position 89,487 of record NZ_JAMGZK010000041.1, read on the forward strand.
ACCAGGAATGATGGTTCGAATTGACTGGGAAAGTGGGGAGGCGTCGACGGAGGGTTTCCCTGGGTTTGCTGATTATGAAAAATATAAAGCCTGGGAAAAGAAAATGAGTGCCAACAACCGACAACATAGCAAAACGGTGATTGTTCCGGACTATACAGGACAAGAGACCTGCGGCATCACGGTTCATTTTTTACCCTGCGATGAAGTCAAGGTGACCACAAGCTGCTGGTCGCCGACGAATGCAAACTACCCGATCAAACTGCCACTCGAAATGAAGGAGCCGAAAGTATGTCCGAAGTAACCAGGGATGGGAGCAAATCGAAGGGATGCCGGTTCGGCGTATTACTGGGCATAACGTTACTTGCCGGATGCAGCCAGCCGCAGGCGGAAGCACAGACGCAAAGCGGCGGAGCGGGGACCATCAAAGCCATAAATCATACCAAATGGGCGATTAACCATTTCAGCGTTAATGGCCAGTCGGGGATCGATATTATCGGGCCTTTTGATGGGGGAGGGGGAGGGTGCTGTTACGGAGTACCTCAAGTCTGGAAACCGGGTATGACGGTGCAAATTGACTGGGAAACAGGGCAAGGATCGTCAGCAGGTTTTCCTGGGTTTGCGGATGAAGAAAAATACCAGGCTTGGAAAACTAAAATAGATGCGCAAAAAAAACAACACAGTGCAGTCGCTGTCTTACCGGACTACACAGGACAAGAGACCTGCGGTATCACGGTTCATTTTTTACCCTGCGATGAAGTCAAGGTGACCACAAGTTGCTGGTCGCCGACAAATGCGAACTATCCGATCAAATTGCCGCTCGAAATGAAGGAGCCGAAAGTATGTCCAAAGTAACCAGGGATAGGAGCAAATCGAAGGGATGCCGGTTCGGCGTATTACTGGGCATAGCGTTACTTGCCGGATGCAGCCAGCCGCAGGCAGAAGCACAGACGCAAAGCGGCGGAGCGGGAACCATCAAAGCCATCAATCATACCAAATGGGCGATTAACCATTTCAGCGTAAATGGGCAATCGGGGATTGATGCTATCGGCCCGTTTGATGGCGGCGGAGGTGGATGCTGTTACGGCGTGTCTTCAGTCTGGACACCAGGAATGATGGTTCAAATTGACTGGGAAAGTGGGCTTGGAAGTTCAGATGATTTCCCGGGGTATGCAGACGAAAAAAAATTTCTGGAATGGGCAAATAAAATCAAAGCGCAGCACCGACAGCATAGCAAAGCGGTGATTGTTCCGGACTATACAGGACAAGAGACCTGCGGTATCACGGTTCACTTCTTACCCTGCGATGAAGTCAAGGTGACCACAAGCTGCTGGTCGCCGACAAATGCAAACTACCCGATCAAACTGCCGCTCGAAATGAAGGAGCCGAAAGTATGTCCGAAGTAACCATGGATTTAGTCTGGTATCCACCGCCGTTTCCGGCCCAGGGGCGGCTTCCTTCAAACGCGGCGCTGGTGGATAAAAACTGTAAGCAGCAGCAAAGCCTGGAAAGTAAATATCGTAACCAGCTGTGCGAGGCGGCAGACCGGGTGGTTGAGTTGCCCTGCTGTAAAACTCTGCATATCAGCCTGTTTTTTGATGGTACCGGGAATAACCTGAATAACGATTTTTATCTGTCTAACCCAAAACACCCGACCAACATTGCCCGTCTGTTTCGCGCCACCATTGGTAACGGCACGGCCGGCGGAGTAAGCACGACCGCAGGGTTGTTTGATACCGATGCCTCCCTGAAGGGGAGCTACTTTAAATACTATATACCCGGCGTCGGCACCCCTTTTCCGGAAATAAACGATCTGGATTACTCAATGGCAGGGCTGGCATTTGCAGACAGAGGGGAAGACCGCATTAACTGGGGACTATTGCGTATTATTGATGCTTTGAAATTTGCCCTCAGCGAACAGTGGATGAGTAACGGACAGAGCCGGGCTGCGCTGGAAAATATGGCGACCTCCTGGGCATCTCTGGGGTTGACCGGCAGCCATAACCGCTATGAAGAGTTCACCCATCAGCTTAAACAACTGGAAAGTCTGCTAAGGCCCGCGCAGCAGCTGCCCAGCTCGAAACAACCCAAACTGCTGGGGATCAAGCTTTATGTATATGGTTTTTCCCGCGGCGCGGCGGCGGCACGTACCTTTGTCAACTGGCTGAGTGAACTGCTGCCGAAACCAAATGCCGAAAAGCAGAAACCCGAGCAGTGCCTGGCAGTTGGTGACTTGAAAATTCCGCTGAGCGTGGAGTTTTTAGGCCTTCTGGATACCGTAGCCTCCGTTGGCGTCGCGCATATGGCTCCGGTAGCGGAAGGGCATATGTCGTGGGCCGACGATACGCAGGAATTACCCGAAGAGGAGACCTACGGTGGGCTTATCAAGCGCTGCGCGCATCTGGTCTCCTCCCACGAGCAGCGCCTCTGTTTTCCCCTCGATTCCATTTGCCGCGCCAATGGACAATATCCGGCAAACAGCGTGGAGGTTATTTACCCTGGGGTGCACTCAGATATTGGTGGAGGTTATCCTCCCGGAGATCAAGGTAAGGCTAATGATTCTTTAGACAGATTTTTACTCTCACAAATTGTTTTACATGATTTTTATGCTGACGCATTTAACGCAGGAGCTCCGCTTAAAGTTTCACTGTCATCACTGCCAGATGAACTGAAAAAGAATAATTGGCGCCAATTGTCTCCTGATGGGCAACTTGAATTTGCAATATCTGTTGATCTTATCAACCGCTTCAACGCCTGGCGCGAATTAACCCTTAACCAGCCTTCACCTGCCACCCCCATTACCAATGAGCTGGCCGCCAGCTATGATCCTCCCCGCGCCCCCGTAAGCCTGGAGGCAGCCTGCGATCATCAGATGGCCTGGATCACCGCCTGGCGCATCAATCGCTATGCCAAAGGGACGCTATTGAAAACGCCATTCTATCTGCGCGCAACGGATACTGATGCCACCTCCGGGGCACTGGAGGCCTCTAAGGCCAAAAGAGACCTGAAGCAAGGGGCAATAGAGAGCATGCGCAAAGAAAAAACAGCGCTGCAGCCTGCGGATAAAATGAACGAGCTGGTGCTGGATCCAGGTGTGAAGGATTTTGACCCCGATCTTGGGCAAACCCAGCTTCGCGAGGCGGCGCAGGAGTTTGGCGAAGATTATCGGCAGCAGTTCCGCTCCGTGGGCAGCATCACGCAGCTGGTGATGGATGTGATCCCACACCATGCCATTTTCTTGCTCAACACCGACGATGAGCCGAAAGAGTATCGGAAAATGAAGCAGGAGGGCGAGGACAAGGTTGAAGTTCTGTTTCCCCTGCTGGGTGAGGCGACCAATGCCGATCTGCCAGGCGGACTTGTTCGGGCGCTGTTCGACGATCAGGTACATGATTCCCGTGCGTGGTTTATGCACTACACCTTAGGTGGACGGGAACCCTGGGGCAGCTATTTTCTCTACCGGATGATCTATTTTGGCAACAAATGCAGTAAGCCTCTGTCACCGTTAACCATCGCCGGGACCGTCGTCGGCGCGGCCACGCTGGTGGGTGGCGTGATATTCAGCTTTAAACAGAAGGGTACGACGGCGAAGCTGGCGGGCCTGGCCGCAACCGGTGGGCTGTTATCGCTCGAAGTTGAAGCGCTGGATCTACTGACCAGGCTACCTGTTCCAATGAACGCAGACGCAGACGCACTCAGAGCCTTTACCTCTGCGCCTGGCGTCGTGGTTGCTCAGCAAACAGCAGCCATCGAAGACCAGCGTCTGGCATACGCGAAAACAATCATCAATTCTACCTGGGCGAAACAAGCCCGCTCCATGCTTATTTCCTGATTCAGGGAAGAGAGTTCTTATGAAAAATATCATTCGTCAGGGAGACACCCCGAGGGAGTATGGCGGCCAGGTGCTGGGCGGCCACTATTCCTTTTTTGGCAAAGGCATCGCCACGAAAGCTGACCCGGTCATCTGCAATAAGCATGGTATGACGATCATTGCAGAGGGTAGCTCGCTCATGCTGGTGGATGGGCAGCCTGCTGCTCTGCATGGTCACAAATGTGCCTGTGGCTGTACGCTGGTGAGCTCCTTCCCCGATGTGAGAATCGAGCAATGAGAGCGGTGCCCTCATTTCCACCTTATAAGGTTACCCGTCCCCCAGTCGCGAAACGCTGGATAGCGGCGGCTTCGCTGATGGGGCCGATCGCGGGAGGCTGTTCGGTGCTGCTGCGCAAAACAGAAGTCAGCAGCGGGGCGGTGATTACCGCAATGTTGATCGGTATTAGCGTTGTGGGGACGCTTTGGCTTTTTCGGCTATGGTACTACCGTTGCTCGGTGCACAACGCCACGCTATGGCAGCAGGAGGTAAAGGCCATTCAGCAGCAGTGGTGGATCCAACATCGACGTCAGTTTGGTCTGCTGGAAACCGTTCTGATTGGCCCGGCAGGCAGCAATGAGCTTGAATGGGAACGCGTTTTCAGACGTGAAACCCTGCCTCCAAAAGCGCGAAGCGAGAGAGGATTCGCTGCGTTTCGCATTGCCCGTACGTTTTCGGAGGATGCTGACGAGCGTGATCAACAGCTTGCCAGAATGCTGGTTCTGCAATGGATAAAACAACCTAAAAGTAGTGAGCGTCTCTCGCCTGCGAGATGCTACTGGGCCGGAAGTAACATCGCCTGGCGCGCATTCATCGGGCAAATGAAACTGACTTTCCCCGATGTTGTGCTACCCGAGGAACCAAAACCCTGGCGCGGTGAAGAAACGCTGGCAGAGCTTGCGGAGATGTTTGCCGATGCTGCCCCGGATACACAGGCACTGGTTGCCGGCTGTCAGTCGCTCACGGCTTCCGCTACGGCAGTACGTCCGGCCAGCGAGACTGCCGTACTGTGGCTGGTTGGCGCTACAGCTCCTGTTGTGCTGGCCCGGGGTGAGATTTTTGAGCCAACCGCCAACGAATCCATTTTGCAGGTTTGCCAGCGGGCGCAAATTCAGAGCGAGCTTGAACAGGTTCCAGAGTATTGCATGCTCTTTTCACCATCCGGGCAGCCTGAACTGGCAAGCTGCGGCTGGAATGTCACTCAGCATCTGCAGGACAGTTACTGGGGTGAATCAGGCGAAATGGAGCCCCTGGTGGCGATTTCGCTTGCGGCGATCTTCGCCCGTACGCAAAAGCAGCCCTGCGGCTGGATAGCCGCTGATCCTTTACACACTCTTGCACTTGGAATTATCAAGCCTTATGGATAAGGACAACCAACAAACTGAAGGCATCTCCGTTGCATATACAACGTTTATTGCGGTAGCAGCGATAACGCTGGCAATCGTGCTGGGGGGCGGCATTTTCTGGATCTTCGCCACTGACGCGTCGACAGAATGGGGAGAGATACGGCCGATTCTGCTCGTCTGTGGAATGGGATGGATCATAGCGCTCAGCCTGTCTGCGCTTGCTTTCTCCGGCTGGCAATTGTGGTTACGTAATATCGCCTACCGAACGTCGAAAGATAAGCAACAGCGCAGGCTTCGCCTCCAACAGCAAAAGCAGCAGACGCTGACAGGAGACATTAGCCGCGCGATGAGTACCCGTTATGGCCGCTTATGGCGCCGCAAAGTCCGTCTGTTACTCATCAGCGGTGATGAACCCGCCATCGAACACCTTATCCCCGGCCTGCAAACCAGCCTGTGGCTCGAAGGCAACCGTATCGTACTGCTTTACGGCGGCAGCCTGACCCCTGATGTTGATAACGAAAAATACGCCGCCCTGCGCAAATTGCGCCGTGGTCGCCCGCTGGATGGCATCATCCGGGTGATTGGCGAAGGTCAGAGTCTTACACCGCAGATAAGCGATAAGGATCTCCGTGGGCTGGAGAAAATCAGTGAAGCATTACGCTACTCGGCTCCGGTCTGGCTGTGGCAACTGTACGGCAGCGACTGGTCGCAAAAGGGGCGTCAATCTCAGGCCGTAGGCATCACGTTGCCGCAGCGAGCGATACCGGAGAATGTCTCCTGCCAGCTCAGTAAACTGCTGCCTCAACTGCGCGAGCAGGGCATTGCGCAGATAACAGACAACCGCTGTCATGATTTCCTGTTGCGTCTGGCGCAACAGCTGGAACAGGGGGAGCGTGAACGCTGGGCATCATGCCTGACGCCGTGGCTTTACGCTGCACAACAGCGCGTCCCGCTGCGGGGGCTGGTCTTCAGCCTGGCAGACAGACCCGGCCCCTTAGATGACGTCAGCGTTGAAAGTGCGCCTCAGCCCGCTTACCAGCATGCTCTGACGCTCCCGGACACCTGGCAGGGTGTCATTAACGACTGCACCCGCATACGCGGTCGCCGGGTTGGCCTGGCCTGGGAGCAGACGCTGGCATGGGTCGTCATGGCGGTTATTGGCGTCTGGGGAGCGGGGCTGCTGCTCTCTTTTGCCCTGAACTACGGACAAATCTCCTCGATGGCGACCAACGCTCGCGCGCTGGTAGAGCATCCGTCCATCTCCGATTATCAGCTTACCGCCCTGCACGACCTGCGTAACGATGCCGGTCGCCTGCAATACCACATTCAGCACGGAACGCCCTGGTATCTGCGTTTTGGTCTGAGCCATAGCCCGCAGCTGCTAAGTGCGGTGCTGCCCTGGTACGGCGTGGCGAATAACCGCCTGATCCGCGATCCGGCTAATGCGGCGTTAGTGCAGAAACTGAACGTGCTGGTGAACTCTGCCCCCAACAGCGACAACCGTATCGCGCTGGCGAAGCCGGGTTACGACCAGCTAAAAGCCTGGCTGATGATGGCCCGTTCAGACAAAACGGACGGCGCATTCTACGCCCAAACAATGAAAGCGGTGCAGCCGACCCGCATGGGCATTTCCCCCGGGTTGTGGCAGAGCCTGTCACCGGATCTGTGGGCGTTTTATATCGCGGAGCTGCCCCTGCAACCGCAGTGGAAAATCACCCCGGATATGTCTCTGGTCGGCCAGAGCCGTCAGGTGCTGCTTCAGCAGATCGGCCGGCGTAACGCGGAAAGCACTCTGTACGAACATATGCTCAAATCGGTGCGGCGTAACTTTGCCGATATGACGCTGGAAGAGATGACCCACGCGACCGATGCCCGCCGTTTGTTCACCACCGATGAAGCCGTGCCGGGGATGTTTACCCGTCAGGCCTGGGAAGGGGGGATCCAGCAGGCTATTGAGAAAGCGGCGAACGCCCGTCGGGATGAAATCGACTGGGTGCTGAGCGACAGCCGCCAGGCCGTTTCTGCAGACCTGTCAGCGGAAACGCTGAAAGCCCGACTGACCCAGCGCTACTTTACCGACTTTGCCGGTAGCTGGCTGAACTTCCTCAACAGCCTGCGGCTTAACCCGGCGCAAAACATTGCCGATGTCACTGACCAGCTAACGCTGATGAGCGACGTGCGACAGTCGCCGCTGATTGCGCTGATGAACACGCTGGCGTGGCAAGGGCAGACCGGACAGCAAAAAGAAGGCGTCCCGGAGTCTATCCTCCGCTCGGCGAAAGACCTGATCGGCCATACAGAAAAACCCGCGATCGATCAGCGTGCCGCCGGACCGCAGGGCCCGCTGGACGATACCTTCGGGCCGCTGCTGGCGCTAATGGGGAAAAATAACGCCAGTAACGTGATGTCGGCAGACGGTTCATTGAGTTTGCAGACGTACCTGACCCGTATCACCCGCGTGCGCCTGCGTTTGCAGCAGGTGGCAAGCAGCACGGATCCGCAGGAGATGATGCAAAGTCTGGCGCAGACCGTGTTCCAGGGTAAAAGCGTCGATCTGACCGACACCCAGCAGTACGGCAGTCTGGTGGCGGCGAGCCTTGGTGAGGAGTGGCGCGGTTTTGGTCACACTCTGTTCGTGCAGCCGCTGACCCAGGCATGGGAAACGGTATTGCAACCGTCAGCAGCCAGCCTCAACGAACGCTGGAGCCGCTCGGTCGTGGCGAACTGGCATACGGCATTTGAGGGGCGTTTCCCGTTTGCGGTGAGCAAAAGCGATGCCTCGCTTCCGATGCTGGCCGAGTTTATCCGTAAAGATGCGGGACGCATCGACAGGTTTTTAACCTCAGAGCTAAGCGGCGTGCTGCACAAAGAGGGCAGCCGGTGGGTGCCGGACAGTGCCCACAGTCAGGGGCTGACGTTTAATCCTGCTTTTCTCAAGGCGGTAAACCAGCTGAGCCAGCTGTCAGACATCCTGTTTACCGATGGCAGTCAGGGGATCAGCTTCGAACTGCAGGCCCGTCCAGCAGCGCAGGTGGTGGAGACCCAGCTCACTATTGACGGGCAAAAAATGCATTACTTCAACCAGATGGCGGACTGGCAGTCCTTCCGCTGGCCGGGTGACACTTTCAAGCCGGGCGCGATGCTGACCTGGACGTCGACCAACGCGGGCGCACGCCTGTTTGGTGACTACAGCGGTACCTGGGGTTTTATCCGCTGGCTGGACCAGGGCAAGCGTCAGCAGCTCGACCGCAGCCAGTGGATGATGAGTTTTGCCGCCCCGGATGGCCGTACGCTGCAGTGGGTACTGCGCTCCCAGTTGGGCAGGGGACCTCTGGCACTACTGGCGCTGCGTGATTTCCGTCTCCCGGATCAGATCTTCACCGTGGATCCCTTAGCAACCGCTCAGGCGCTCGACACTTCCGATAACTCAGCCATGGATGGAATGGAATAATGGCCGCATTACAGAACCTGCTCTACGCCTGTGGAGCAGAGGAGAGCACATTGCTGGATCAGTCCCGGACGCGCATCCGCGACCGGGAGCGCTGGCTGGAACCCATAAATGATGTTGAACCGACCGGGGAGGATCCCGGCTACAACGATGACTTCCAGCGCATCCGCGAAGAGGTGAATAAGCTCTCCGGCATTGATACCGCCCTGATTTGCCAGCTGACAGAAAAGCTGCTGACCGGTGTCTGCAAGGATCTGCGTGTAACGACCTTCTACGTCTGGGCGCGCCTGCATCAGGACGGCGAAACCGGGTTTGCAGAGGGCTGGAATTGCTGGCCGCTATGCTGGAAAAGTTCGGAGCCCAGCTGCATCCCCGGCGCGAGCGCAGCCGTAAATCGGCGCTGGAGTGGCTGGGCAGCAGCCGCATGATCGACAGCCTGTCGCGCTATCCGGAAGTGGATATCACGGTGATGCGGCGTATCGCCGGGGCGCTACTGCGGGCAGATAACACCCTACGGACATTTGATGACGAGGGGCAGCCCTTGCTCGCCGTGCTGTATCAGGCGCTGGAAAACAGGCTGGTGCAGAGCGGGGGAGCCAACAGTCTCGTCCCGCAAACCAGCCAGGAAGAGAGTGCTGCCGTCACGGAGGTTGTACCGTTCGCACCCGGGATGAATACCGTATCTTCAGGGCGTGACCTGCTCAGCCAGGCCAAAGAGCTGGCGCGATACCTGCGGGACCAGCCCGGCGGCTGGCTGGCGGGCCATCATCTGCTGAAATGCATTCGCTGGGATACGCTGATGTCCCTGCCGCCGCTGGATGCCTCCGGGCGTACCCGTCTGCTGCCGCCCAAGCCGGACAACAAGGCGCACCTCAAACGGCTATACCTGCAAAAAAGCTGGTCAGAATTGCTGGAATACACCGACGCCTTGCTGGCGCAGGGGGTTAACCATCTGTGGCTGGATCTGCAGTGGTACGCCTGGCAAGCGCTGGTGAAGCTCGATGCTGACTCCGTACGCGCAGATATTCTCTGCCGGGATCTCACCGGGCTGCTGTCTCGCCTGCCGGGGCTGGAGGTGCTGGCGTTCAACGACGGCACGCCGTTCGCCGATGAAGTGACGATGAACTGGATTAACGAAAGCGTGCTGGATGCGATGCCGGGCTGGAAGGATGAACCGGTGATGACCGCCGCTTCTTCCGGGGATGAGGTGTTATCTCTTGAGCCGGAAGTGCTGGCTAAAGCGGACAGCGAGGGAATAGACGCCGCACTCAACTGGCTACAGACCCGTGCGGGTTACACATCTTCCCGTGACCAGTGGCTGATGCGTCTGCTGATGGCGCGTGTCACCGAGCAGTACGGCAAAAACGAAATGGCGCTGCACTTGCTGGGTGAGCTCGACCACCGTGCCCGCACGCTCACCCTTGAGCAGTGGACGCCGGACCTGCTGTTCGAAGTCAAAGCGCGTCGGCTCAAATTACTGCGTGCCAGATCAGGGCGCAGTGAGGCGGATAAAACCCGCCTGCTACCCGAAATGGACGCGCTGCTCTCCGGGCTGATTGCGCTTGATCCTGCTCGCTCTGCCGTACTTTGCGGCTGATATTAAAAACGGACTGATAGTTAAATTTATGGACGACTTAACCCTGCGTTATTACGACGCTGAAATGCGCTATCTGCTTGAAGCCGGAGAGGAATTTGCTCGAGCCCATCCGGATCGTGCAGCAATGTTAAACCTCGATAAAGCGGGGCCGTGCGATCCATTTGTCGAGCGCCTGTTTGAAGGTTTTGCCTTTATGATGGGTCGGCTGCGCGAGAAGCTTGATGATGACTTGCCGGAGCTGACCGAGGGGCTGGTGAGCCTGCTGTGGCCGCACTATCTGCGGACCATTCCGTCGATGTCGGTGGTCGAGCTCGCGCCGGACTGGCGCGAGATGAAAGAGCCGATGCGCATCGGCAAAGGTTTTGAAGTGCTTTCTCGCCCGATAGGTGAAAAAGGCACACGCTGTCGCTATACCACCACCCAGGACATTCACCTCCAGCCGCTGTCGTTGGAGAAGGCGACGCTTACCACCGATCCGGACGGACGCTCGGTGATTCGCCTGCGTTTTAACTGCAGTCAACTCGCCGACTGGAGCCGCCTCGAGCTCAGCTCTATTCCGCTGTACTTCAACGCAGATGCACCGCTGGCCTGCGCCATGCATGAAGCCTTTACCCTGAATGTGTCCCGCTTATGGCTGCGCCTTCCGGGCGAGGTGGACAGAAGGCCGCTCGACGGGCATTTCACCGCTCAGGGATTTGGCGACGACGACACCTTGTGGCCAAAGGGCAACAGCAGTTTTAGCGGCTATCAGCTGCTGCTGGAGTACTTCACCTTCCGGGAGAAATTCATGTTCACGGGGCTGCGTGGGCTGGAGAGCGTCACCTTTCCGGCAGAGCTTCCGTGGTTTGACATCGACGTGGTGCTGGGCGAGCGCTGGGAGCACGACTTTAGCTTCACGGAAAAGCATCTGCGGCTTAACTGTGTGCCGGTGATTAATCTCTTCCCGCTGGAGTCTGACCCGCTAACGCTCAATTCCCTGCAGACGGAATACATGCTGCGTCCGATGCGCGTGCAGGATGGCCACACCGAGATTTACGCCGTGGATTCGGTGATGTCATCCAGCCAGCATGCCTATGTGCCTTTTTCCAGCTTCCGCCACAAAGGCGGGATGATGCGCCACGATGCCCCGGAGTATTACTACCATACCCGCGTGCGCCGTGGGCCTTCCGGCCTGCACAACACCTGGCTCATCCTCGGCGGTGAAGCCTTTGACCATCACACCGTGCCGGAAAAGGAGAGCCTCTCGCTGACACTTATCGGGACTAACGGCCTGCTGCCCCGTCGTGCATTGCAAAGCACGGTGCTGGATAGGGTAGTAAAAACCACCTCAGCCAGTATTGCCGTACGTAATCTCTGCGCCCCGACGCTGCCGTGTTATCCCCCGGCAGAGGATCGCTTTCACTGGCGCGTGCTGAGCCATCTCGGCAGCGGATTTCTGTCAATGATGGACAGCGCCGAGGTCCTTCGCGGCACGCTGGCGTTGTACGAATGGACGCACAGCGAAATGAACCGCCGCCGTCTGGACGCCATTCTTGAGGTGAAACACAGCGAGACGGAGCGTTTTGAACAGGGGTATCTGGTGCGTGGCGTGCAGATTGACGTCACGCTCGATAGCCACGGTTTTGCCGGGCGAGGCGATATCTGTCTGTTTGGTGAAATGCTGAGCCGTTTCTTTGCGCTGTACACCGATATTTACCTCTTTAACCGTCTGACTATCATCCTGCAACCCACTGGAGAGCGCCTTGAATGGGAAGAGAAGCACAATCGCCGCATTCCCGGCTGACCCCACGGCTGGAAGCTGACCTTCACCGCATTAACTTTTATCGCTTTTGCCAACTGTTAGAAAAACGCCAGCCCAACGCCCCCCTGATTGGCGCTACCCGGCATCCGTCAGACGACCCGGTGCGCTTTTGCCCGCATCCGGGTATGGGCTTTCCGGCAAGCGAACTGAAAGCGGTTGAATATGATGATGACGATCCGCGCAAGCCGCCGGTTATTCGCACCACCTTTATGGGCCTGTACGGGGTCGATTCGCCGCTGCCGACCGCGTATCTGGATGACATTACCCAACGTCGGGAAGGGCACGAGGCGCTGCAGGGGTTTCTTGATATTTTCAGCCACCGCATCCTGACCCAGTTTTATCGTATCTGGCGTAAGTACTCTTATCCGGCCACTTTTGAACCCGGTGGCACGGATGTCCTGTCGCAGTCGCTGCTGGGGTTGGTCGGCCTGGGGATCCCGGGAACGGCAGACCACATTGGCACGCCGGTCTCGCGCTTTCTGGCGGTGGCTGGGGTGTTGCGTCAGCCCGGTAAAACCCAGGAGGGCATGCAGTCCCTGGTGAGCCTGCTGGCCCCGGCGACCCGGGTAAGGGTTAGCCCATACTGCCTGCGCCCGGTGGCGGTCAGCCAGCCGCTGGGGTTTTATGGCGATGAGGACGTCCTGCTCGACGGGAACTCGCCGCTGGGGGATGAGATGATGGATGCCAACAGCCAGCTGCTGATTACGCTGGCAACGGATAACGAGCATGAAGCCCAGGGCTGGAAGCCGGATGGCCTGCTGTATCAGGATTTTCTGGTGATGCTGCGGGTATATCTGGGCTGGCGATTCAAGGCAAAAATTCAGCTAACGGTCAGCACCCGCCTGTTGACCGTCCCCCCGTTGGGCGAAGGATCGTTCTGGCTTGGCCTGAATGGCGTGCTGGGGGCCGAGAAGGATCACCATCCGCACGATATCCCGCCGAGCTTTACCACGGAACTCGGTTACTACCGTGGCTTGCAGCCCACCACACCACAACAAGGAAATCGACGTGTTACCTATCAGTTTAACTAAAACTCCCCGCTGGCTGCTTCCGCTGCTGGCGTTCAGCCTGACGGCATGCGGCCTGACGCAGAGCGTGACGGACGGCACCAAATCGGCATTAACCTCGGTTTTTTATAAGAAGGTAAACGTCTTACACCTGGATTTTACCGCGCGTGAGGCGCTTAACACCGACGCCCGGGAGAGCAATTCCCTCTCTGAGCCGATGGTGGTGCGCGTTTATCAGCTGAAAGACCGCAAGACGTTCGACAAAACGGTCTATCAGCAGCTGCTGAAAGAGGGTGACAGCGTATTAAAAGAAGATCTGTTGGCCCGTCGGGACGTGGTGATCAAACCGGGTGGCGATGCCAGTCTCGATATGCCCATGGAGACTGACGCGCAGTTCGTGGCGGTGACCGGGCTGTTTCGTCATCCGGACAGCGAGCAAAACAGCTGGCGGCTGGTGTTGTCGCGTGAAGAACTGGATCCTGATAAGCCACGCATTATCGAGGCCGGAAATAACCACCTGACGTTACACGCGTTAAAGGATAACTGATGCCGCAGGGACATAACGCGCCATCGCTCTATGAAATACTGGCGGGCAACTTTACTGGCGGGCTTGAGCTTACCCGCGTCAGCGAGCAGAACCAGGTGATTCTGTCCGTACTCGACAATATGCAGCGGATCCTCAACTGCCGCGCAGGGACGCTGGCACATCTGCCGGATTATGGTTTGCCAGACATGACCAAAATTTTGCAGGGCATGCCGGGCACCGCTCATCAGCTGATGAGCACCTTCTCATCGGTGTTGCTGAAATATGAGCCGCGGCTGAAAAGTATCAGCGTGGTATTGCTTGAACAGCTGCAGCCAGGCGAACTGCGCTACGCCATTGATGCTGAGCTGAAAGGTCTGGGTCTTGTGCGCTATGGCACCGAATTTATGCCGGAGGGCCGCGTCCTGTTACGCCATCTGAAGCAACAGCAATTTCTCGACCCTCACTCTCAAACTTAAGCGACCTTAACGGAGGTGACAGAAATGGGATCCTTGAACAATCCTGACATGCTCAAAACCGGTGGTGACCCGCGTGCATTGCCGGATTATATCGCTCTGCACCATGAGCTGGCGAAGCTTTCGCATCCCGCGCGCCCGGACGTTGACTGGAAACGCGTTGAACAGCTGAGTTTGTCGCTGTTTCGCCAGAATGGCGTTGAGCTGCAGACAGCGTGTGGGTATGCGCTGGCGCGCACGCGTCTTTCGGGCATAACGGGTCTTAACGAAGGACTGGCAATTCTGGAAGCTTTGCTGATGCATCAGTGGCAGGGACTCTGGCCGCAAGCCGTTCCTGTTCGGGTCGCGCTACTGAGAACGCTCAGTACACGCCTGCAGCAGATGTTGCGTACCTTAACCCTGGCGTATTCCGACCAGGACTCACTTCACCAGACCGAACAGTACCTGAGTCGCATGGGCCAGGTGCTGCAGCGTCTGGAACTTGAGCCGTTAACCCAGTTTAATACCCTGCTGACAATGCTGCGCAACGCAGCGGCCAGGGTGAAGAATGACGAGAGTGTCACCGGGAGGGAGAGTCAAACAGCGCAGGAGATCGCATTGCCTGCCGGACCTGCTATGCCACCGGAACCCCAAAAATGGGTTTACGTCGCTCAGCCAGCATCAGAGGGGGTAACGCCACGGGCAGCAGCGGCAAAACCATGGCGAGCATTTGCGGCGGGGATGTGCACTATGTTGCTGATAAGTGGTGTGCTGGCCTGGAGCTGGCAGTCTGCTCACAAACCTGGTCCCGACCTTCAGGGGCAACAGCAGCTTAATGCTGCCGCCATTACGACAGAAAACCTCAACGGCTGGCATCATGGCATGGTCCGGCTGCAGCAGCTGGCCGATCGGTTGAATGCGCTGGATGAGAAACGGGGTCATTACATCACGGTCAGTGAACTAAAGTCTGCAACATTCGACATGCTGACCCATTTTCGCCAGGCGGAACCGACAGAGGAGCGGCTGCGTAAGATCCAGCTTCTACCGGATAATTCAGCTGCCAGGCAGCAGCAGGTTTATCAAACAGAACAGTATCTGCGCGCACAAATGGCGGTGCTGATGCAGGAAAAAGCGAGAACGGCTGCAGCAAACTAACGCGATAGTCTCAACCCAACGCCTGAATCGCCTTCTCCAGCGCCACGCGCAGCAGATGCCTGTCGTGGCGATACTTAATGTCGCTCGCCTCAAGCGGCTCCTGCACCACCACCCGGCCTTCCAGCCCGGTCACGTCATCTTTGGGTCCTACCACCACCGCATCAATAATCTTTTTACCCACATACTGCTCCATCAGCGCCAGCTTGGCCGGCAGCGACATGCTGGCGGCGGCCGGACTGAGCTCGCGGCCCAGATTGCCAATATATACCACAGGCGCAGGCGTGCGCCGCAGGGCCTGGGCCATCTCTTTAATGAGCAGCAAGGGCATCAGGCTGGTGTAAAAACTGCCCGGGCCAATCAGGATGAGATCCGCTTCGCTAATCGCCTCTACCGCTTCACGGGTGGCAGGGACGGCAGGGTAGAGCATCAGCTCTTTTGGCGGGACCACCAACTGATCGATATTTACTTCGCCATAGACTTCATGGTCGTTGATGTCGATCGCCATCAAATCGACCGGATGTTCGGACATTGGGATCAGGAATGCATCCACTTTGAGTAAGTTTCGAATTAAATTGATGGCTTCCAGAGGCCGCACGCTGAGGTGATCCAGCGCCTTTAACATCAGGTTTCCGAGGTTATGCCCAGAAAGTTCGCCGTTACCGCCAAAACGATACTCAAACATTGCCGATGCGACGCTTGGTTCAGCGATAAGCTGGTTCAGACAGTTGCGCATATCCCCCCAGGCGATCCCGCCTTCGGAGCGACGAATACGCCCGGTGGAGCCACCGTTATCGGTAGTGGTGACGATCCCGGTGAGCTGCGAACCCAGTGAAGACAACGATGACATCACCCGGCCCAGTCCGTGCCCTCCGCCGAGAGCGACCACGCGATCAAGATCCGCAAAAGTGCGATTGCGCATAGAAATTCCTTAGTATGACGAACGTATTAACAGTAACTCAACTACCCCTAAAAGACGATGCTCCAGACGGGCCAAAATGACTTATATCAATGCAAAAATTCGCTAAATACGTATTCTGATTCGAAAATGCACGATCAGGTCGTTATATTCAAAATTATATAGCGAAAGCCGAAGATAGCGAAACCCACATCAACAGGCTACTATCGTCATAACCACGTTTTCTTAATCGAAAACATACACTCTAGCCTTCGCGCCTGTGTCGACAGATATGGCGTGCTGGCCGTGGCGGTATCGCCACCAGGGTACAGGAAGAAATGACTGTGCCTCCCGTATCAGGAAAGGTGTACATGGCTTCACAACTTACCGACGCATTCGCACGTCAGTTTTTTTACCTGCGTTTGTCGATTACCGACGTGTGCAATTTCCGTTGCACCTACTGTCTGCCGGATGGCTACAAGCCGGGCGGCGTCACCAATAATGGCTTTCTCTCCGTGGCCGAAGTGCGCCGCATTACGCGCGCGTTTGCCGCCATGGGGACCGAGAAGGTCCGTCTCACGGGCGGCGAACCCTCGCTGCGCCGTGACTTCATCGACATCGTTGCGGCTATCCGTGAAAACGACGCCATTCGTCAGATTGCGGTGACCACCAACGGTTACCGTCTGGCGCGTGATGTGGCCCAGTGGCGCGATGCAGGGCTCACCGCCCTCAACGTCAGCGTCGACAGCCTGGATGCCCGTCAGTTTCACGCCATCACCGGACAGGATAAATTCCATCAGGTGATGGAGGGGATCGATGCCGCCTTTGCGGCGGGCTTCGACAAGGTGAAAGTCAACACCGTGCTGATGCGTGATGTGAACCATCATCAGCTGGACACCTTCCTGGCGTGGATCAAACCGCGCCGCATTCAACTGCGCTTTATCGAGCTGATGGAAACCGGCGAGGGCAACGATCTGTTCTCCCGCCATCACATCTCCGGCATGGTGCTGCGCGATGAACTGCTCAAACGCGGCTGGATCCATCAGCTTCGCCAGCGCAGCGACGGCCCGGCGCAGGTCTTTTGTCACCCGGATTACGAAGGGGAAATCGGCCTGATCATGCCGTATGAAAAAGACTTCTGCGCCAGCTGTAATCGCCTGCGCGTCTCATCGGTGGGCAAGTTGCACCTGTGCCTGTTTGGCGATGGTGGCGTCGATCTGCGCGATCTGCTGGCGGAAGATGCCCAGCAGCAGGCGCTCGAAGCGCGTATTTCAGACGCGCTGATGCACAAAAAACAGACCCACTTCCTGCATCAGGGCAACACCGGGATCACCCAGAACCTGTCATACATTGGCGGGTAATCGCTACAAGGAATTCGAAGATGAGTCAGGTAAGCGCAGAATTTATCCCGACGCGTATTGCTATTCTTACCGTTTCTGAACGCCGTGGCGAAGAGGATGACACCTCCGGCCACTGGCTGCGCGAGGCGGCGCACGACGCCGGGCATCAGATTGTCGACAAAGTGATTGTCAAAGAGAACCGCTACGCCATCCGCGCTGAAGTCTCACGCTGGGTAGCCAGCGACAACGTGCAGGTGGTGCTGGTCACCGGCGGCACCGGCTTTACCGCAGGCGATCAGGCCCCGGAGGCGCTGCTGCCGCTGTTCGATCGCGAGGTCGAAGGCTTTGGCGAAATGTTCCGCATGCTCTCGTTCGAAGAGATTGGCACCTCGACGCTGCAGTCGCGTGCGGTGGCCGGTATCGCCAACAAGACGCTGATTTTTGCGATGCCGGGCTCGACCAAAGCCTGCCGTACCGCGTGGGAAAATATCATTGCCCCGCAGCTCGATGCCCGCACCCGTCCGTGTAATTTTTATCCTCATTTGAAGAAGTAAAACATGTCGCAACTTACCCACATTAACGCCGCTGGCGAAGCCCATATGGTGGATGTCTCCGGCAAGGCCGAGACGGTGCGTGAAGCGCGCGCCGAAGCGTTCGTCACTATGCTGCCCGAGACGCTGGCCATGATCGTTGACGGTAGCCACCATAAAGGCGACGTCTTCGCCACCGCGCGGATCGCCGGGATTCAGGCCGCAAAACGCACCTGGGAGCTGATCCCGCTGTGCCATCCGCTGATGCTCAGCAAAGTGGAAGTCAACCTGCTGGCAGAGCCGGAGCATAGCCGCGTGCGTATCGAATCATTATGCCGCCTGACCGGAAAAACCGGGGTGGAGATGGAAGCCTTAACCGCCGCGTCGGTGGCGGCGTTAACCATCTACGACATGTGCAAAGCGGTCCAGAAAGATATGGTGATTGGCCCGGTTCGCCTGCTGGCGAAAAGCGGCGGTAAATCGGGTGATTTCAGGGCGGAACGTCATGATTAAAGTTCTGTTTTTTGCGCAGGTCCGCGAGCTGGTCAATACCGACAGCCTGACGCTGGACATTCCCGTCGACAACGTAGAAGCGCTGCGCGCGCACCTGGCGGCGCAAAGCGATCGCTGGGCACTGGCGCTGGACGCGGGCAAACTGCTGGCGGCGGTGAACCAGACGCTGGTGGACTTTAGCCATCCGCTCACCGCAGGCGATGAAGTGGCATTCTTCCCACCGGTGACCGGAGGCTAAGATGGCAGAGACAAAAATTGTTGTCGACGCGATGCGTTTTAGCGTTGGCACCGAATACAACTGGCTGGCCGAACGTGACGAAGACGGGGCGGTGGTTACCTTTACCGGCAAAGTGCGTAACCATAACCTCGGGGACAGCGTGAGCGCCCTGACGCTGGAACACTATCCGGGGATGACTGAAAAAGCGCTGGCGGAGATCGTCGAGCAGGCGCGCGAGCGCTGGCCGCTCGGCCGGGTGACGGTGATCCACCGCATCGGCGAAATGTGGCCTGGCGAAGAGATTGTCTTTGTGGGCGTCACCAGCGTGCATCGCGGCAGCGCGTTTGCGGCGGGGGAGTTCATCATGGATTACCTGAAAACCCGCGCCCCGTTCTGGAAGCGCGAAGCCACCCCGGAAGGGGATCGTTGGGTTGAGTCCCGCGACAGCGACAAAGAGGCGGCCAGCCGCTGGTAGCCGGTTTGCCGGGATGTGTTAGGCTTTAATTGAGTGTCCACTTAAACAGGAGTGAGTTATGGACCGTTTTCCGCGTTCCGATTCTATCGTCCAGCAGACCCGCAGCGGGCTGCAAACCTACATGGCGCAGGTCTATGGCTGGATGACCTGCGGGTTGCTGTTAACCGCGTTTATCGCCTGGTATGCGGCCAACACGCCCGCGGTGATGATGTTTGTCTTCTCCAGCAAAATTACCTTTTTTGGGCTGATTATCGCTCAGCTGGCGCTGGTGTTTGTGCTCTCCGGGCTGGTGCATAAGCTCAGCGCGGGAATGGCGACCACGCTGTTTATGCTCTATTCGGCGCTCACGGGCCTGACGCTCTCCAGCATTTTTATCGTCTACACCTACTCCTCCATCGCCAGCACCTTCGTGGTGGCCGGCGGGATGTTTGGTGCCATGAGCCTGTACGGCTACACCACTAAACGCGACCTGAGCGGGTTGGGCAATATGCTGTTTATGGCGCTGATAGGCATCGTGCTGGCGTCATTAGTGAACTTCTGGCTAAAAAGCGAAGCGCTGATGTGGGCAGTGACCTATATCGGGGTCATCGTCTTTGTAGGCCTGACGGCCTATGACACCCAGAAGCTCAAAAACATCGGCGAGCAGATTGACGTGCGTGACAGCTCGATGCTGCGCAAATACTCCATCCTCGGGGCGTTAACCCTCTATCTGGACTTCATCAACCTGTTCCTGATGCTGCTGCGTATTTTCGGCAACCGTCGCTAACCGCCGCATCATTTTGGTTATCAATAAGACAGGCCTGTTTTCAGGCCTGTCTTTTTTTAGCGCGAGAAGGACGAAACAGTTTTGTCAGCGCCATTCCCTGCGCGGCGATGGCCAGACAGAACGAACCGGCGAAAAAAAATGGCGATAGTTAAGCCGTTCAGCCCCAAGAAAGGCATCAAAAACCATGTTTATTGGCAGTAAGCAAATTAATGTAATTGAAGTTAATTTTCCTTTATGTCGCATGATGGCGATTTCCTGATCCTGTAAAAATATAACACACGTCTGAATACCCCTTTATGGGTGGATTTGGGTGCTGCCTGGTAGTTATCTTTTGGCGCAAACATATCCCACTCTAAAATAAAGGGTGGTATCGTCGCCTTTCAGTTCGCTATTGTAACTGAATCGGTAGGGTGTATTACGGCAAGTAATTAAACAATCGCTCGCGATATATTAAACAATGGCGCGTATACAATATCCGACGCGGGGCGTACAATCTGAATTCATCTCACTGCCGGGTCAGGTCATGTTCAAGCATATTCAGGATATGGCGCTTTTTGCGCTACTGGTAAAAAAGGGTTCATTTACCAGAACAGCCGCAGAATGGGGAATGACAAAATCCAGGATCAGCCAGTGAGTCAGCTGCCTGGAAGAGGAGCTGAATGCCAGCGCGCGCGGCGCGGAAACGATGCAGAAACTGCATCTTTGCGATTTTGCCAGATACATTGTGAAGCCCTTTATTGAGAGCGGACAGCTACAGGTGATTCTCCCAGACTGATCGGTTCAACAAATCGAGCTTTGGATGATTTACCAAAGTAAGAACAACAATCCCGTAATCCTTCATGATTATATTAACTTTGTTGTTAAGTATAATATTATCGAAAGCTGTATATGATATTCTGCTAGTCCTTAATAGTCATATGAATCAAACATAAGCTGTTATTCACTGGCAGCTTTCTGGCATACATCGAAAAAATGAATACGAAAATGGTTTTAAAAGAGAAGGCCGCATTAATCAATGCCGAGAAGTGCAAAATGGATAAGTTGTGGAATATTTATGCGATGGCATTAATTAAGAAGATAACCGCCAGTGAGCGTTTATATCATCATCAGATTGTGCCATATCAAAAAGACCGCTTGCTGGTGCGCGTATTCGGTAGTGTACATATCAATATTATCCGCTGCGGGACGTTCGGCTCAATTAATATCGACTATCTGGTGGAATCCGCCGAGCTGGGTGCTATCGAGGTGCCTTCATCACGCCTGCACCAGAATGGAATGTTGGATGATGATATTGTCCTCGCGGAAAGTGAACAGGTTTTTGACCATTACCTGAACAAACTCAACCTTATCTATAACCACATCCTGCAATTTTCTGCCAGGGCCGGGCAGGAATGATCGTCAGGCCCGAGCAGGGCTGGCTGTGCAAACTGTTCTCATGGCGCGGCTCAATCATGCGCAAAATCACCCGGCAGATGTGTTTCTTTGTGTTGTTAAACATCGCCTATCTCTATTTTTTGCCGCTGCTGCATCTGCACGGTCTGGTGGCAAAAGAGAGCTCGGTCTATTTTATTGGTATCACCATTTCGATTTCGGTGTTTCTGGGGTTTCGCAACAATACCGCCTGGCTTCGTTTGTGCACCAGAATTTCAGGCACTATCTGGATAAAATGAGCGCCATTCAGGGCGGTTGCGAACGCATCAGCAACACGCCGATCCCCTTCGCGTACTCGCTGCTGCTGCACCGGACGGTGGGAATTTTTTGCGCCATTTATCCACTGCTGCTGATTAACAACTTTGGGTACTGACGCTGTTGTTCTCGGTATTCACCACCTACGCGCTACTGGCGTTGGATGCGATTGCCACCGAGCTGGAAGATCCTTTCGGTATTGAAGATAACGATCTGCCGCTCAACGCGATTTGCAACACGCTGGAGATCGACTTACGCGAGATGGTCAAAGACAGCCGCCTGCCGGAAAGAATGCTACCGGATAAAAATTTTCGTCTGCTGTGACGCATGAGGGGGCTTGCGCCCCCGTTAAGCGCTATTTATCCATCGCCTGTTCGTTTTTCGCCCGCAGCTTTTTCGCCCGACTTTCAAGGATCAGGTAGCAGACGGTGGCCAGCGCCAGCGGTAAGAAGTAGTACAGCATGCGGTAGGCCAGCAGGGCGGCGATGATCGTCCCGTGGGAGACATGCTCCCCGGCCAGCAGGGCGATAAACACCGCCTCCAGCACGCCGATCCCCGCCGGGATATGCATAATCACCCCGGCAATACTGCTCACCAGCAGCACGCCGAGCACGAAGAAGTAGTTCACGTCCTCGCCCATCAGCAGCCAGATAATCGCCCCCATCGCCATCCAGTTGGCGGCGGAAATCCCCATCTGCGCCAGCGCAAAGCGCCAGGACGGGAGCACCAGCTTCTGCCCTTTGATGGTCATATGACGTCGCTTCGCAAACGCGCAGGCCCACAGATAGAAGCTGATCATCAGCAGCAGCACGATGCCGATAATGCGCAGCGTCATCTGATCGATGTACCAGTGGTCCGGCAGCTGCACCACGCCTGCGGTAAAAATCACCCCACCCAGCAGAATATAGCCCAGCCAGTTGGTGGTGATGCTGAGGGAGAAGATGCGGGTGATGGTGGCGCTGGGCAGGCCCAGACGCGAGTAAAGGCGATAGCGCATGCCGATGCCGCCCACCCAGGTGCTGAGGGTCAGGTTAAAGGCGTAGCAGATAAACGACACCAGCATTACCTGACGCTTGGCCAGCTTATGGCCGCAGTAGATCCGCCCCAGCAGATCGTAACAGCCATAGATCAGGAAGCTCACCACCACCAGCGCCACCGCGCTCAGCAGCGACACCCGGTCATAGTTACGAATGACCTTCCAGACCTCTTCCCAGTCGACCTTCTGCGCATACACCACCAGCAGCACCGCCACGGCGATAAAAAACAGCCAGGTGAGGATTTTTTTTGCCAGACGCCAGCGCGAATTTTTTTTCGTCATCAGGGTTTTGCCCCCGTGTCGCTTGCTTCAACGCGATCCTGGGTCTCAATGGAAGGCTGCACCGGCGGCGGCACCTGAGACAGTTCAGGGGTGTGCGCGGGCAACCAGCCCACCAGCGCCGGGAAATGGCGTAAAAAGTGGAACGCCAGCACGCTTTTGCTCAGGTTCCACCAGGTGCGTTTCGGCACCATCGACTCATCCACGCGCACGCAGTCTTTGGCAATGATGGCGGACAGATTCTCGCGCAGGGTGTGGTTAAACTGGCGATCGTGAATGATCAGGTTAGCCTCCAGATTCAGCGACAGGCTGAGGGGATCAAGGTTGCTGGAACCGACGGTCACCCAGTGATCGTCCATCAGCGCCACCTTGCCGTGCAGCGGACGGCGGCGGTATTCGAAGATCTGAACCCCACCCTTCACCAGATAGTGATACAGCAGGCGCGCGCCCACGGTCACAATCGGCATATCCGGCTCACCCTGCACGATAAGCTTCACCCGCACCCCGCGCCGGGCCGCATTGCGCATGGCGTGCAGCAGACGATAGCCCGGGAAGAAGTAGGCGTTGGCGATGATCACTTCGCGCCTGGCGTTGGTTAGCATCTTCAGATAGTGCTTCTCAATGTCATCCCGGTGCTCCTCATTATCGCGCCAGACAAACAGCGCCTGCGCCTCACCGGGCTTCACATTCTCTTCCGCGCGATGACGGCGCTTCCACCAGCGGCGGCCTGCGACTTTGCCGGGCAGATTTTCCAGCACGTACTGCAAAATATCCTGCACCACCGGGCCTTCGACCTGCACCGCATAATCCTGCTTGGCCTCCGGGCCATAGTCAGACATATGTTCATCGGAGTAGTTAATGCCGCCGACAAAGGCAGTCTTGTCATCCACCACCACGATTTTGCGATGCATCCGGCGGAACACGTTAGTGCGCAAGCCAAACAGGGGAGGGCGCGGATCGTAGTAGCGGAATACCACCCCTGCCGACGTCAGCTCGCCGACAAAGTTATCGTCAAGGTCGGGAGAGCCGTAGCCGTCGAGCAGTACCTCAACATGCACGCCGCGTTGGGCCGCACGTAGAACGGCGTCGTGCAGCTTGCGGCCTACACCGTCGTCAAACCAGATAAAGGTTTCGAGGAGGATGCGGTTCTGGGCTTTATTGATGGCGGCAAACACCGCCGGATAATAGCTATCGCCATTTTCCAGCAGCGCGATCCGGTTCCCACTTCGCCATGAACATTTCATAGGTGAATCTCCGCACTCAGTGGCGCATGGTCGGAAAGATGGCGCCAGTTGCGCAGCGCCAGCGCGGTCGGGCTACTGGCATGGGCATTTTTGACATAGATCCTGTCGAGGCGCAGCAGCGGGAAGTTCACCGGAAAAGTACGCGCCGGTCTGCCGTGCGCGCGGGTGAAGATCTCATCCAGCCCGGCCTGTGTTTTCAACGGATGGTTGGCGCGCTGACGCCAGTCGTTAAAATCACCGGCCACCACCACCGGATCGCCCTCGGGCAGGGCATTGACCCATTCGGCCATCATCTGCAGCTGCGCCTTGCGGTGGGCTTCACGCAGGCCAAGGTGAACGGAGGCGACGTGCAGCGCACCTCCCTTTTCCGGCAGCGCAATCCGGCAGTACAGCAGGCCGCGCTTTTCGCTCTCGCCTACCGAAACATCGTGGTTTTCATAATGCTCGATGGGGTAGCGGGAGAGGATCGCGTTGCCGTGATGCCCTTCGGGATAGACCGCGTTGCGCCCGTAGGCATAGTCGCTCCACATGGTGTCGGCGAGAAATTCATAGTGGCTGGTATCCGGCCAGTTTTCCACGTGCAGCGGGTGCACTTCATGCGCGCCCATCACCTCCTGCAGGCAGACAATATCGGCGCTGACGGTACGTACCGCATCGCGTAATTCGGGCAAAATAAAGCGGCGGTTAAAAGCCGTAAATCCTTTATGGATATTAATCGTCAATACTTTCAACGAAAAATGGCGCGCTTGTGGGCTCATATATTCCTTCCGGCATCACTATCCTGATGAAAATAAAGTGTAGTCGGCGTCACAAAAAGGTGCTGTGTTACGGAATTTTCCGTAAAGTGCGATAGTCTGAACAAGCAGACAAAGATCCTTCAGGAGAGTACCCATGAAATGGCAACAACGCATACGTGTCGCGACCGGCCTCAGTTGCTGGCAGATTATGTTGCATTTGCTGGTTGTCGCCGTTGTGGTGATGGCATGGATGAGCGGGGCGCTGGTGCGCGTCGGCTTAGGATTATGTGTCCTGTACGGTGTCACCGTATTAATGATGCTTTTTTTACAGCGCCATCACGATCCGCGCTGGCGTGAAGTGGCGGACGTGCTTGAAGAGCTCACCACCACGTGGTATTTCGGCGCGGCAGTCATCGTGCTGTGGCTGCTGTCACGCGTGCTGCAAAACAACCTGCTGCTGGCCCTCGCGGGGCTGGCTATCCTTGCAGGGCCAGCGGTTGTTTCCCTGGTAGCGAAAGAGAAAAAGCTACGCGATATTCCGCCTGAACATCGCGTACGCCACTGAGCCCGTCACGGCCGCTATCACCAGTAGCGGCCACAAACTCCCCCACACAATATCCAGACTCGCATCCTTCAGGTAGATTTGCTTGGTGATATCGGTAAAGTGCCGGATCGGGTTGACCCAGGTTAAATTCTGCAGCCACACCGGCATATTCTCGACCGGCGAAACATACCCCGAGAGCAAAATCGCCGGCATCATAAAGACAAACACCCCGATAAACGCCTGCTGCTGGGTCGAGCACAGTGCCGAAATCAGCAGGCCAAATCCCACCAGCGACAGCCCGTAAATCACCATCGTGAAATAGAACAACGCCAGCGAACCAGCAAACGGAATGTGATAGGCCCAGATGCCGATCGCCAGCACGATAGTGGCCTGAAAGGTTGCAACAATCAGCGCCGGAACCGCTTTGCCGACAAAAATTTGCCACGTCGCCAGCGGCGAGACCAGCAGCTGATCCAGGGTGCCCTGCTCGCGCTCGCGGGCCACCGACAGCGAAGTGACGATCATCACCCCGATGGTGGTGATCATGGCGATCAGCGACGGCACCACAAACCATTTGTAATCGAGGTTCGGGTTATACCAGTTGCGCACCACCAGCTCGCTGTTGTTCGGTTTCGGTTTGCCCTCCATCAGCTCCTGCTGATAATCCTTCACCACCTGCTGCAGATAGTTGGCGGCAATCTGGGCGCTGTTAGAGTTACGCCCGTCAAGGATCAGCTGCAATGGGGCGGTTTCAAACCGGTCCAGGTTGCGTGAGAAATCTGCCGGGAAGCGCACCAGCAACAATGCCTTTTGCGTGTCGATGGTCGGCTGGATCGCCTGCGGGCTGTTCAGCACCAGCACGTGGGTAAAAGCCTTCGCCCGGGCAAAGCGCTGGGTCAGCTCCACCGAATGCTTACCGTTATCTTCGTTGTAGACGGCGATGGTGGCGTTGGTCACCTCCAGCGTCGCCGCCCACGGGAACAGCAGCACCTGGATCAGCACCGGCAGCACCAGAATCGCGCGGGTTTGCGGTTCGCGCAGCAGGGACTGCAGCTCTTTACGAATCAAGGTCCATAAGCGATAAAACATCGTTGCTCCTTAATCCAGCCGCCGTTTGGTTTTCATCCACGTCAGCCCGATAAACATCACCGCCGAGGCGATTAAAAACAGCAGATTGACGATCAGCACCACCGGGATATTGCCCGCCAGAAACAGGCTTTGCAGGGTACTGACAAAATAGCGTGCCGGAATAATGTAGGTCACCGCGCGGATCGCGGCGGGCATACTGTCGATCTGGAAAATAAACCCGGACAGCATAATCGACGGCAGAAAGGCAGCGTTCAGCGCCACCTGGGCGGCATTAAACTGGTTGCGGGTGACGGTGGAAATCAACAGTCCCATCCCCAGCGTGCTGAGCAAAAACAGGCTGGTGATGACAAACAGCACCAGCAGCGAGCCGCGATAGGGCACCCCAAGGATAAAGACTGCGACCAGCATGCACAGCAGCATCGCCAGCATCCCGAGGAAGTAGTAGGGGATAAGCTTACACAGCAGCAGCTCGGTACGCGTCACTTCGGTGGAGAGCAGCGCCTCCATGGTGCCGCGCTCCCACTCGCGGGCGATCACCAGCGAGGTCAAAATCGCGCCGATCACCGTCATGATAATGGTCACCGCGCCGGGGATAATAAAGTGCTGGCTGATGGCCGCCGGGTTAAACCAGTAGCGGGTCTGGACGTCGATCAGCGGTTCGAATTTCTCGCCGCGATCTTCGGCCCGCTGCATCTGCCACAGCTGCCAGATCCCCTCGGTGTAGCCCTGCACAAAGTTGGCCGTGTTGGGCTCGCTGCCGTCGGTGATCACCTGGATGGGGGCGGTTTCATTTGGGCGCGCCATCTGGGCGGCGAAATCTACCGGGATAACAATCAGGCCGCGAATGCGCCCGGCCTGCATCATCTGGATCAACTGCTGGCGATCGTCGCTGATGGTGGCGTCAATATACGGCGAACCGGTCATAGCGTGGGTAAAGTCCAGCGCCTCTTCGCTGCGCTGTTCCAGCAGAATGCCGACCCGCAGCTTGCTGGAGTCGAGGTTAATGCCGTAGCCAAAAATGAACAGCAGCAAGAGCGGGATCACCACCGCAATCAGCCAGCTGCTCGGATCGCGCACAATCTGGCGCGTCTCTTTAATGCACAGGGCGCGCACCCGGCGCCAGGAGAGGGCGCTACTGGACATGACCATGCTCCTTATCCCAGTCGTTAATCAGGGTAATAAACGCCTGCTCCATGGTCGGGTCGGCCTGGCTTTCGTCCGCCGCCTGGGCTTTCAGATCGTCCGGGGTGCCGTGGGCAATCAGCTTGCCGCGATAGACCAGCCCAATCCGGTCGCAATATTCCGCCTCATCCATAAAGTGGGTGGTGACCATCACCGTCACCCCTTTTTCCACCATGCTGTTGATATGCAGCCAGAATTCGCGGCGGGTGAGGGGATCGACCCCGGAAGTGGGCTCATCGAGAAACAGAATATCCGGCTCATGCATCAGGGAGCAGGCCAGCGCCAGCCGCTGCTTGAAGCCGAGCGGCAGTTCATCGGTGGCGTGGCTGGCGATGCTGCGCAGGCCAAAGGCCTCACTCATACGATCGATCTTTTCGTTCTGCGCCCGCCCACGCAGGCCGTACACGCCGGAGAAAAAGCGCAGGTTCTGCTCGACGGTCAGGTTGCCGTAGAGAGAAAACTTTTGCGCCATATAGCCCAGATGCTGCCGCGCCTTGCCAGAACTGACTTTTAAATCCATATCCAGCACCAGCGCTTTGCCGGAGGTCGGTACCAGCAGGCCACACATCATCTTAAAGGTGGTGGATTTGCCCGCGCCGTTGGGGCCCAGGAGGCCGAAAATTTCCCCGCGCTTCACCGCGAAGTTGACGTCGTCGGTGGCGGCAAAATCGCCAAACTTTTTGGTCAGCGATTTAGCTTCGATCACCGTTTCGCCAGGCGTCCCATCAACAGTATGCAGGATCGCCCCGAGGGGGGATTCCGCGGTGCCCGCCCCGCCCAGCAGGTCGATAAACGCATCTTCAAAGCGCGGGGCGGTATCGTCGAGGGTCAGCTCCGACAGGCCCGCACCCTGGCGGATATCCTCGGCGCTGGCCCCTTTTTTAACGATCACCCGCACCGATTTGCCCTGGATCATCCCGTCGCTGACCTCGGGTAGCTTGAGCACCCGCTGCAGCAGGCGGCGGTTATTCTCCTGCGGCGTGTGCAGCAGCAGGCTGCGCCCGGTCATGCTGTGGGTCAGGGCGGTTGGATCGCCCTGATACAGCAGCTCTCCCTCGTTCATCAGCAGCACGTCCCGGCACTGTTCGGCCTCGTCGAGATACGACGTGCTCCAGAGGATCAGCATCCCGTCGCCCGCCAGCTCATGCACCATCTGCCACAGCTCCCGACGCGAGATCGGGTCAACGCCGACGCCGGGTTCATCCAGCAGCAATACCTGCGGTTCGCCCACCAGCGTGCAGGCCAGCCCCAGCTTCTGCTTCATCCCACCGGAGAGTTTGCCCGCCAGGCGGCCGGTAAAGGGCCCGAGCGCGGTGAACTCCAGCAGGCGCTGGAAGGTTTTCTCCCGCACCTCGCCGGTGACGCTGCGCAGATCGGCGTACAGGGTCAGGTTCTCCATCACCGTCAGATCTTCGTATAAGCCGAACTTCTGAGGCATGTACCCCAGCATGGCGTGCAGGGCGCGATCGTCCTTGATGGGATCGAGTCCCAGCACGCTGGCCGTGCCCTCATCGGGCTTCAGCAGCCCGGCGAGCATGCGCATCAGGGTGGTTTTCCCGGCACCGTCCGGGCCGACCAGCCCGGTGACGTAGCCTTTATGCAGCGTGCAGTTGAGCGGTGCGACGGCGGGTTTGTCCATCCCGGCAAAGCGTTTGACCAGCCCCGAGAGCTGGATTACCGCGTCATTCATGGCGTTGTCCATTATCGAAGCTGACGGTCACCGGCATCCCCTGACGCAGGGCGTCGTCGGCATCGTTGACGATAATGCGCAGGCGATAAACCAGATCGGTGCGCAGATCCGGGGTTTCGACCGTTTTAGGCGTGAATTCGGCCGTCGGTGAGACAAACCCGATCTTGCCGTGGTACGGCTTATCCGGGCGTCCGTCGGTATAGAGCAACACTTCGCGCCCCGGCTTCGCATCGCCAAGACTGGTTTCATCAATATAGGCACGCACCCAGACCGGGCGGGTCAGGGAGAGGGTCAGCACCGTGCTACCCGCGCTTAACATGCTGCCCGGCTCCACGGCGCGGGTCATCAGCGTGCCGTTAGCCGGGGCCACCAGGGTGGTGTCGTGCAGGTCGAGCTGGGCCTGCGCCAGCTGGGCCTGAGCCTGTTCGAGGCTGGCTTTCGCCTGGGCGATATCCTGCTCACGGTTGCCGGAGCGGTACTGGCGCAATTTATCCTGCGCCGATTTCAGGCTCGCCAGGGCCTGATCCCGTGAGGAGCGGGCGTTTTCCAGATCGTTGGCCGACACGGTGCGGCTTTTCCACAACCCCTGCTGGCGGGCGAAGAAGTTCTGCGCGTAGTCATACGCGGCCTGCGCCTGTTTGACGGCGGCGGCGGCCTGAGCCACCTCTTCGTCACGGTAGCCTGCCTGCATTAAATCGTACTGCGCCTGGGCCACGGACACCCCGGCCTGCGCCTGCAGGAGCGCATTCTGGTACGGGGCTTTATCCAGCTCGCCCAGCGTCTGGCCGGCGGCAATCGCATCCCCTTCATCGACGGCTAACGAGGCCAGTCGCCCGCCGACGCGGAAGCTCATGTTTAGGGTGCGAATATCAACGTTACCGTACAGGGTCAGCGGTTTATCCTGCTGACTGTGATACCACCACCAGCCGCCGCATCCGGCGGCCAGCAAAACCACCACTGCCAGAACAATGACTACAGGTTTTTTCATGACTCCAGGCTCCTTAGCGTTAAACCTTGCAGGATCAGATCGACGTGGCAGGTAATGACCTGACCAATTTGCGCGGCTTTATCCTCATCAAATTCCGTCCAACCGGTGCGTAACAAAATCGTCTCGCGGCCCAGGCGAAACGCCAGCACTTCACCCAGCAGCGCATGAGTATGCAAAATGGTCTGCGTATCGCTGGCATCACGTCCGGTATAGGCCGCCACCAGCCGGGTCAGATGGGTGTGCATCGGGGCGATAACCTGATCGTGTACCAGCTGGTAGGCAGCGGAAGGCGAGAGCTGCTCGCGTGAGATAAACTTACTCAGGTTCAGCGTATCGTCGTGGGTGAGCAGCTGAATCATGTTGTGGCAGGCATTCAGGATCAGCTGACGGATAGCCGCACGATCCGGCCTAGGGGCAACCAGCAGTTCGGAGGCCGCCTCCACGTGAGGGCGAAAGTTCGTGCCGATAAAATCGGCGATCCACTGGGCGCAGGCGAGGTACAGATCCTCTTTCGAGCCAAAGTAGTAGGTGATGGCGGCGATATTCTGCCCGGCCTGGGCGGCGATATCTCGCGTGGTGGCATGCATACCGTACTCGCCAAACTGCGCCAGTGCGGCGGCAATTAGCTGGCTTTTAGCCTGCTCGCCTTTAATGGTGGTCGGGACTGGATTCATCACTGCTCACAGAGTTAATCAATCGATTGATTAATATTATGTCGGATTTGAGATAAGTCCAGCCAGCCGGAGAAATATTTCGCTGATGAATCGCTGCGGGATATTTTATGCGCCATGTCACAAAAGCTGCTACACTCCGCTGCTTCGCGACACTGTGGTTTTTGTCCTCTTTTTTGTCATTATCTCCCTGAAAACTACACCTGAAACGGTCGGGGCGGTTCGGAGTTGTTATGTCTTTTGATACCCTTGGCCTGAACCCGGAAATTCTACGTGCTGTAGAAGAACAGGGCTACCGCGAACCTACCCCTATTCAGCAGCAGGCGATCCCTGCCGTACTGGCGGGCCGTGACCTGATGGCGAGCGCCCAGACCGGTACCGGTAAAACGGCGGGCTTTACCCTGCCGCTGCTGCAACGTCTGATTGAGAATGAACCGCATGCGAAGGGCCGTCGCCCGGTGCGCGCCTTGATCCTGACCCCAACCCGTGAACTGGCCGCCCAGGTGGGTGAGAACGTGCGTGAGTACAGCCGCTATCTCAACATCCGCTCACTGGTGGTATTCGGTGGGGTGAGCATTAACCCACAGATGATGAAACTGCGCAGCGGCGTTGACGTGCTGGTCGCCACCCCGGGCCGTCTGCTCGACCTGGAACATCAGAACGCCGTCAAGCTCGACAGCGTTGAAATCCTGGTGCTCGACGAAGCCGACCGCATGCTCGACATGGGCTTTATTCATGATATTCGCCGCGTGCTGGCTAAGCTGCCTGCGCGTCGCCAGAACCTGCTGTTCTCTGCGACCTTCTCTGACGAAATCAAACAGCTCGCGTCAAAACTGCTGCACAACCCGCTGGAAGTGGAAGTGGCGCGTCGCAACACCGCCTCTGAGCAGGTGACCCAGCATGTTCACATGGTGGATAAAAAGCGTAAGCGCGAGCTACTGTCCCAGATGATCGGCGAAGGCAACTGGCAGCAGGTGCTGGTCTTTACCCGCACCAAACACGGGGCGAACCACCTTGCAGAACAGCTGAACAAAGACGGGATCCGCAGCGCGGCGATCCACGGTAACAAAAGCCAGGGCGCCCGTACCCGCGCGCTGGCGGAATTCAAGTCCGGCGACATCCGCGTGCTGGTGGCAACCGACATCGCTGCCCGTGGTCTGGACATCGAAGAGCTGCCGCACGTGGTTAACTACGAGCTGCCGAACGTGCCGGAAGATTACGTGCACCGTATCGGTCGTACCGGTCGTGCAGCCGCAACCGGTGAAGCCCTGTCGCTGGTCTGCGTGGATGAAATCAAACTGCTGCGTGACATCGAACGCCTGCTGAAAAAAGAAGTTCCGCGTATCGCTATCGAAGGCTACGAGGTGGATCCGTCCATCAAAGCTGAGCCCATTCAGAACGGTCGCCAGGGTGGCGGTCGTGGACAGGGCGGTGGACGCGGGCAGGGCGGCGGTGGCCGTGGTCAACAGCAGCCGCGCCGTACTGATGGTCGTTCCGAAGGCGGCGCACCGAAGGCGGCCAGCAAGCCACCGCGTCGTGATGGCGATGCCAAACCGGCAGGCGAACAGCAGCGTCGACGCCGTCCGCGCAAACCTGCTAGCGCGCAGTAATCTGGAAGCCCGGTCGTAAAGCCGGGCTTTTCTTTTTGCGGCCCGCCAGAGAAAGTGCCACAATAGTGGCTGTTTATACAGTATTTCAGGTTCATCATGGCTTTAACCGCCGCGCTGAAAGCGCAAATTGCCGCCTGGTATAAGGCGCTACAACAGCAGATCCCCGATTTTATCCCCCGCGCACCGCAACGGCAGATGATTGCCGATGTGGCGAAAACGCTCGCCGGGGACGAGGGCAGGCATCTGGCAATTGAGGCGCCGACCGGCGTCGGTAAAACCCTCTCCTACCTGATCCCCGGCATCGCTATCGCCCGGGAAGAACAAAAAACGCTGGTGGTGAGCACCGCCAACGTCGCCCTGCAGGATCAGATCTACAGTAAAGACCTGCCCCTGCTGCGCAAGATTATCCCCGACCTGCGCTTTACTGCCGCCTTTGGCCGCGGGCGCTATGTCTGCCCGCGCAATCTGGCGGCGCTTGCCAGCAGCGAACCCACCCAGCAGGATCTGCTGGCGTTCCTCGATGACGATCTCACGCCGAATAACAAAGCCGAGCAGGAGCTGTGCGCCCGGCTGAAGCTTGATCTCGACGGTTATAAATGGGACGGTCTGCGCGATCATACCGATAAGGCCATTGCGGACGACCTGTGGCGCCGACTCAGCACCGACAAGGCCAGCTGCCTGAACCGCAACTGCCACTACTACCGGGAGTGCCCGTTCTTTGTCGCCCGCCGCGAGATCCAGGAAGCCGAAGTGGTGGTCGCAAACCACGCGCTGGTGATGGCGGCGATGGAGAGCGAAGCGGTTCTGCCAGACCCGAAAAACCTCCTGCTGGTGCTGGACGAAGGCCACCATCTGCCGGACGTCGCCCGCGACGCGCTGGAGATGAGCGCCGAAATCACGGCCCCGTGGTTTCGCCTGCAGCTCGATCTGTTCTGCAAGCTGGTCGCCACCTGCATGGATCAGTTCCGGCCCAAAACGATACCGCCGCTGTCTGTCCCGGAGCGGCTGAGCGAGCACTGCGAAACGATATACGGACATATCGCCTCGCTGAATAACATCCTCGACCTCTATCTTCCGCCCGGTCAGGAAGCGGAACACCGTTTTGAGATGGGCGCGCTGCCGGATGAGATCATGACCCTTTGCCGCGAGCTGGCCCAGCTTATCGAAAAGCTGCGCGGGCTGGCGGAGCTGTTCTTAAACGATCTCAGTGAAAAAACCGGCACCCACGACGTGGTGCGTGTACACCGGGTGCTGCTGCAGATGAACCGCGCGCTGGGCATGTTCGAGGGGCAGAGCAAGCTCTGGCGGCTGGCGTCAATGGCTCAGGCATCCGGTGCGCCGGTCACCAAGTGGGCGACGCGGGAAGTGAGGGAGGGGCAGGTGCACCTTTTCTTCCACTGCGCGGGCATTCGCGTCAGCGATCAGCTGGAGAAGCTGCTCTGGCGCAGCGTGCCGCATGTGGTGGTCACCTCCGCCACGCTGCGCTCGTTGAACAGCTTTTCGCGCCTGCAGGAGATGAGCGGCCTGAAAGAGAAAGCCGGGGATCGCTTTGTGGCCCTCGACTCGCCGTTTAACCACTGCGAGCAAGGCAAGCTGGTGATCCCGCGCATGCAGTATGAGCCGCTGATTGATAACGAAGAGCAGCATCTTGCCGAGATGGCGGCCTACTTCCGCGAACAGCTGGAAAGCAAAAAGTACCCCGGCATGCTGGTGCTGTTCGCCAGCGCCCGGGCGATGAATCTGTTTTTAACCTTCGTGACCGATCTGCGTCTGCTCCTGCTGGTACAGGGGGATCAACCCCGCTACCGACTGGTGGAGCTGCACCGTAAACGGATAGACAGCGGGGAGCGCAGCGT
Source organism: Silvania hatchlandensis (assembly GCF_025564065.1). Lineage (GTDB taxonomy): Bacteria > Pseudomonadota > Gammaproteobacteria > Enterobacterales > Enterobacteriaceae > Enterobacter > Enterobacter hatchlandensis. The sequence goes on from NZ_JAMGZK010000041.1 coordinate 124,033, forward strand.
GCTGGTGGGGCTCCAGTCGTTTGCCGAAGGGCTGGATCTGAAGGGCGATTACCTCACCCAGGTGCACATTCACAAGATTGCCTTCCCGCCCATCGACAGCCCGGTGGTGCTCACCGAGGGGGAGTGGCTGAAAAGCCTCAACCGCTTCCCGTTCGAAGTGCAGAGCCTGCCGGCGGCGTCGTTTAACCTTATCCAGCAGGTCGGGCGTCTGATCCGTAGCCATAGCTGCTGGGGTGAAGTGGTGATCTACGATAAGCGCCTGCTGACAAAAAACTACGGCAAGCGTCTGCTGAATGCGCTGCCGGTGTTTCCCATCGACCAGCCAGAAGTGCCCGAGGTAAAAAAACGCCCGACTAAATCCACCGCCGGGCGTAAAAAAAGCATCCATGCTAAGAGGCGCGGTCCTACTGGTAAGTGAACGTAAACTGCACCACGCTTGAAAATTCGCCCGCGCTGACCGGGGTATGCGAGGCGTAATAGCGTGCCGCCATCGGGAAGTCGGCGGTGTGGCTGACCGGGTCGATCACCGCGTTAAAGCGCGATTCTGGTGCCAGAATGATCGAGTCGTTGCGGTCGGCCAGTTCCAGCGCCAGCCCTTTTGCCGTGCCGGTGTTGGCGAACTTGAACGGGTGGGTCGTGTCGCGCTCCCCCTCAAGCTGGATGGTGGCCAGGGTCAGGCTTCGCGGGCATCTGGAGAGGGTGATATCAAAATTCTTCCACGTCCCGGTATCCCCCACCCTCTTAAAATCACTGGCCACCGCCTGGCCGAGATCCACCACCTTGTTCTGGCTGGTGCTATCCACCTGGCAGGCGATGTCGTAAATATTGCCTTTGATGCTGAGCATCACGTCGGTGGCCGGAGCGGACAGGCTGGTCAGTAGCAGGATCAAGGCTACATATTTCATCGGGGATCTCACTGGTATTCAATGTCGATGGTGGCAATGGTATTGGCTCGCCCGGCGGTCACCTGAGCGTCAGTCTGGTAATACTGCACCTGAAAAGGCAGGTCGAACGGCTGGTCGGGGACGGTCTTGTTGCCAAACATGATCGGAGAGTCGTAGCGCAGTATCACCCCGCTCACCATCATTCTCACCCCGATGCCGGTGGCACTGTCGCTGCCTGGCGTCAGGTTCAGCACGTCATTACCGTCACTGAGCGAGGTGCTGCCGTTGGCGCTGGTAACCCGGGCGGTCATGGTTACCGCGTCGGTACAGGTCGCCGTCAGGTTGAAGGTTTTCCAGTCGCTGCTGCTGCCAACATGGGTAAAGAGGCTGGTTGGGAAATCCCCCAGCATAATGACCAGACTTTTCGGATCCACCGAGCAGGTGGTGGCCTTCAGCGCCAGGTTGCCGCCGTAGCGCACGGCGTCCAGTTTGCCGAGCTGCCGATCCGGATAGATGCCCAGCGACCAGATGCCGTTGCGTACCGTCGTTGACGCCTGCTCTCCGGTGGTGCTCGCGGTTTTGATCAGCTGCATCGTCAGCGACACGTTGAAGCTGCCGGATCCGTCACTGCTGACGTACCCCAGCGGTGTGCTGCGGCTGTCGCAGTGGGCGGCGCGGCCTCGCACCGGCTGTCCGGCGCTGTTCAGCAGCTCAATGCCAATCCCCTCTATACCGCTGCGATACACTCCCGGCATCCCCGGCACCTCCTCGCCTTCGCCCAGATGGCAGGCGGTGATCGGCTTGCCGCTGTCGGCGGCATCACAGCCGCCTTTCACCCTATGCGAGCGGGTGGAGCCCGGAATGGCATTGCCGACCCCGAGCGTGGAGGGCACCGACAGCGTACCCGGCGTCACTGACCAGGGGAGATCCGCAGTGGAGCAGGTGGCTTTCGCCTGCGGCATAAACAGAAACAGGGCGGCCAACAGGGCCAGGACACAGCCGTAACGGAAGGGTTTCATCTTTTCCTCGATGCTGTCAGGAGCACTGGGCGGTAACGCTAATCACCGGGTCAGCGGATCCGGACGGCAGTTGATAGTGGGCGGAGCAGTGCGCGCCTGCGCCTTTGCCCCAGCTGACGTTGACGCTGCCGCGGGCGTGCATCCCGGTCAGGTAGACCTGGCCGCCATCGCCAACGATAAATTCGCCGCTCTCATGGGCCGGGGTAGCCGCGGCGCCAAAGGGCACCGGACGACCGTCGGCGCGGGTGAGGGTCAGTAGCACCCGGCTGCCGACGCGGGTATCAAAGTGGGCACGCACAATCGCCCCCCGGGTTGGCGTGATGACTTTGGCCGCCTGGCCGACGTCGGCCCCGGGAGGCAGGCTCTCGGTATCCAGCGCTAAGGTGTTGTGATGGTACGGCGTGACGTAAGGCACGATGGCATAGCCGCGATAGTCGATTTTGACCCCGTTCTGGTTGTCGATCCCGGTACCGCTGGCCCCCGGCGCCTCCATCAGCGCCACGGTATCCCCCATCGGCTGGCCGAGGGTCACGCCGTGTGCGTGAACAATCATGCTCCCCTCTACGCCGAGGTTAAGCTGGCGCTGTTGGTTATCCTGGGAATAACCCGCCGTCATTTCGCCGTAGGTGGCTTTGTAATCGCTGTTCAGGTTAGTGCTGTAGCCGGAAGAATGGCTGTGGCCCTGCTGCACCCCCCAACTGAGGTTATTGTCTGCCAGCGCGGTGCCGTTCAGGCCAACGCTCTGGCTGGTGTCATGCTTGCTGTTGTTAAGGATGTAATTGACCCAGGTATTGCTCAGCCAGTGTTCCAGCGGAACGGAGACGTTGAAGCCGAAGGTCTGCTCGTTCACCCACGGGTCATCGTCCTCCTCATCCTGAACGTTTTTGCTCAGGGCGTAGTTGACACCGTAACTGATGCCGTGCCAGCTGCCGTTATAGCCGACGCTCAGCGAGGTCATGCCCTGGTCGCTATGCCAGTAATTCTCTTTCACCAGACTTAACGTCACCGAGCCCAGGGAGCCGCCGAGGGACTGATCGAGGGTCGCCTCCTGGCGGTTGTGTAGCCTGTCGGCTTGCGTCCAGTCGTCGTCATGGGTGTGGGAGTCGAACACATCTGTCATGGTGTTAAACCCAGCGCTGTTATAGCGATACCCGGCCACCGTAAAGTGAGTGCCGGTGGTGGCGAAGTCTTTGCTATAGCGCACCCGCAAGGCGCGGCCATGGGAGGTTTTTTGCTCCTGCATCTGCGATTTTGCCGTGGTCATGTCCACCGAAAACGCCCCCCAGTCGCCGATGTTTTTCCCGGTGCCGAGCGCCAGAGCATCGTAATACTGGCTGGTCTGGATACCGCCGTAGGCGGTGATGTCGTACGGCAGGCCATAGATGCCGGTGCCCTGCAGGAACGGGGTTTTCTCTACGCGGTGGTCATAGCTGCGATAGTGCCCGCCGGTCAGGCTGTATTTAAACCGGCCTTCACGCTGCAAAACCGGCACCGAGGCGTAAGGCACCACGAAGTGCTGCTCGCTGCCGTCGGTCTCTTTGACGGTTACGTTCAGATCGCCGCTGCCGCCGGTAGGATAGAGATCGTTAATCTCGAACGCGCCGGGGGCGACATAGTTCTGATAGATCACGTAGCCATTCTGGCGCACTACCACCTGGGCGTTGCTGTGAGCCACGCCGCGAATACGTGGGGCGAAGCCCTTCAGGCTGTCCGCCAGCATGTCATCGTCAGAGGCGATCTGCGCCCCGGTAAATGCCAGGCTGTCAAATACGTCCGAGGGGGTGGAGCTTTGCCCGAGGGTGACGACGCTGCCCAGCGACAGAATGTTGCGTTGGGCATAGCTGTAGACCGGGGAGAAGTCGCGCTGCGTCGTGCGATCGTCCCGGGTCTCGCTCCATGTGGAGTAGGTGCGCAGACGCCAGGCTCCGAGGTTCAGCCCCGGACGCAGGTTCAGATAATCATTGCGCTGGTGGCCACCGTCTTCCCCCCGGCTGCGGCTATCCTGGGTGGAGTAGCTGTAGTTCAGCAGTAAGGCGTTAATCCCGTTGTCCATCTCATCAGGCGCCACATAACCGTGAGGCACCGGAGTGATGGCCGCCTGCGGGATACTCAGCAGCAGCTGCCGCTGGCCGGGACGGAAGGTCGCGCTGGCGGCAGGTAACCCGGAGAGATCGACACAGCCGTCATCCTTTGTGACGCTGAATTTATCGCTCTGGATACCCAGGCTTCTGAGGGTTTCCACCGAGAGGCAGGGTTGCAGGATGGCCGATCCGCTGGTTGGCTGTTGCACGCCAAAATTGATCTTTCTGTTGGCGACTTTATTGTTATTCACATAGACATCCACCTGATAGCTCCCCGGCGCGATGCCCGGACCCTTCTCATACAGCGTGAGGTCGGTTTTGCCCTGACCGGGAGTGTCGATATCCAGCAGCGCTGGGTTGAAATAATCTTCTGCCAGCGCCTGCTGCACGCCCACGCTCAGTACCACGCAGTTCAGAGCAATCAGCAGGGCGCGCGCGGGGTGACGGGGTGTTTTGGAGGAAAAGTACCAGGGCATGGCAGCGTCAGTCTTTTTGCACAGATGCGGACCAGGCGTGGCTCACCGCGCCATAGTCGTTGATGATTTTCCAGGAAACCTTGTTCCCGGCGATCCCGCCCGACACGGTAAAGTGTGCGTCGCTGTTGGGTGCCACCCAGGTGACGTTATCGACTTTTTTGCCGCCGACGGTGATGGCCTGGAAGTTCATGTAAAACGGCGTCGGGTTGCTCACCACCAGATTGTTACCCTGTTTATGCCAGCGTAATTTATCCGCCACCTCATCCGGCTTGCCGTTAATCCCGGTCGGGCGGTAGATCAGCTTGATCCGCGTTTTAATCGCGATTTGCAGGGTGTTGCTGCTCTCTTCCCGCGAGGTGGACGGAATGGATTTGATATTCAGCCAGTAGAGCGATTCGCGATCGGTCGGTAGGTTGCCCCCGGTGCGCACCACGCGCAGGACGTTGTCCTGTTTGCCATCGAGGCGAAAAAGCGGCGGGGTGATCAGAAACGGCGCTTTATCCCGCGCATTGTCGGCGCTCTCGACCCAGGACTGCACCAGGTAGTTGCGGTTATCCGGGTTGGAAATCCCTAATGATGCTTCTTTTTTATCTCCCTGATAAATTAAACGGGTCCCTTCGATAATTACCCCGGCGTGAGCGGCGGTGGTCATTAATAACAGGGAGGCGATGAAAATAGATTTACGCATAACGGAACTCTGAATAAGGCTCAGAATGCCTGACCGCAGCGGGCCAGGCACCGCAGGATTAATTGTACATGACGGTAAAGGTGGAGACCGCATTAGCCGGGCCGGCGGTGATGGCGCTGCCGGTCTGGATATAGCGTGCGCCAAATACCAGATCGTTGGTGATGGTGCCGGACTGCAGCGTATAGCTGGTCGAGGCGGTATACAGGCTCAGTGGATTTTCGGTTTTATCCAGCAGCTGAATACCGACGCCGGTTGCCGCACCGGTACCGGGGGTGACGGCCAGCACGTTGGCGTTGGTGCCGTCAGCGGAGCCGCCAAAGTTGATGGCCGCGCTGGCGATGGTATCCGGGCAGTCTTTCAGTTTGATATCAAAACGGGTGGTCGTGGTGGTGGAGCCTGAACCGGTGAAGGCCGTTTGCGATATTTTGCCGAGGGAAACATCCAGCGGGCTGCTGACGCCATTGACCACCTGGCAGGCGGAATCGATGATTTCGCCGGTGAAATTGATTTGCCCCTCGCCGCTGTTCGCAGCCCAGGCAGAAACAGAACAACATAATGCAGTGACAATAAAGGTGCCGGAGACAATTTTACGCATAATCATTCCTGAGTGAATTCCGGTGGTAATAACATCCGTTGTGATTGATTTTTGAAAAAGTAGGCCGACTTTTTATCGGGGGCCAATTTACGATATTAATTGCTGATGGATAACTATTGGCAGGGGCAATAGTGATTTCATCAACGGTTGAAATTTATATTTTTACAGTTATTACAGAGGGATGGTGTTATTGCGGCCCGGCCGCAATAAGAGAAATGTCTGTTCGCTGCCGCCTTATCGACGCTATAGTGTTAAAAAGCTGTCGCAAGGAGAGTTGTCGTGGATTATCGCAAAATTATCAAAGAGGTCGGACGGGGTAAAAACCACGCTCGTGACCTGGATCAGCAGACTGCCCGGGCGCTCTATACCCTGATGCTCAATGGCGAGGTGCCGGAGCTGGAGATGGGTGGCATTCTGATTGCGCTGCGTATTAAAGGGGAAGGTGAGGCCGAAATGCGCGGCTTCTATGAGGCGATGCAGGCGCAAACCCTGCGCCTGACGCCGCCTGTAGCAAAGCCGATGCCGGTGGTGATCCCCAGCTATAACGGGGCGCGCAAGCAGGCGAACCTCACCCCGCTGCTGGCGATTCTGCTCAACAAGCTCGGGTTCCCGGTGGTGGTGCACGGGGTCAGTGAAGATCCGACCCGGGTGCTGACTGAAACTATTTTTACCCTGATGGGCATCGAGCCTGTCCGCCACGGTGGGCAGGCGCAGGCGAAGCTGGAAGGGCATCAGCCGGTGTACATCCCGGTGAGCACGCTGTGCCCACCGCTGGAAAAACAGCTGGCGATGCGCTGGCGGATGGGGGTGCGAAACAGCGCCCACACGCTGGCGAAGCTGGCAACACCGTTTGGTGAAGATGAGGCCCTGCGTCTTTCCAGCGTTTCGCACCCGGAATATGTCACCCGCGTCGCGACGTTCTTTGCCGATATCGGTGGCAGAGGGCTGCTGATGCACGGCACCGAAGGGGAGGTCTATGCCAATCCGCAGCGCTGTCCGCAGCAAACGCTGATTGAACCGGCCGGTACCCGGGTGGTGCTGGAGCGCGGGGAAGAGAACAGTAACGTGGCGCTGCCGCAGGCCAAAGACGCCGAAACCACGGCCCGCTGGATTGAACACTGCCTCTCCGGACGCGAGGCGGTTCCCCACGCCATCAAGCTGCAGATGGCCTGCTGCCTGCTGGCGACCGGGCTGGCCGAGACGGTCGAGGCCGGGCTGGCGCGGGTTAACCAGAGTTTTTAAATAAAAAAAGCCCGTCCAGCGATGGACGGGCCAAAAAAGTAACAACAGGGTCAATGAGGGTTGGAGCTGCTCGCCAGCGAACTGGCGAGCGGGTGGAGATCGGATTCAGCTTACTTGTAGATAACGGCAGTGCCGCTCATTTTGTTATTGGTGTTTGCAGAAGTAATGGTATAGCCGGTTGCGCCAGCGGCTTGTGCTTTCTCAGCCAGGCGTGCTTCCAGACCGTCCAGCGTGGTGGCGCCTTCAACGCTTACCACACCGATTTTGTTCATGCTGTTTGCCTGAGCAGCGGACACAGACTCCGCAGCAAAAGCACCGAAAGACAGAGTCGTCAGGGCAACAGCAGCAACAGCATATTTGATGGTTTTCATAGTTAATATCTCGCAGGTTATTCTGTTAAGGGGACGATGTTCCGTCGATGTGATAAGTATCACGCTTTTTTGCGAGAGATAAAATCGAAGAGAATTGACGTCGTCATTCGAAAAATTTGAATGACAAATAAGTTATTGAATATTAATAAATTCGGTGAATGTCTTTACCTTTCTTGCCGTTGCGCTTTACAGACGGCGAAAGAAGGGCACTTTTTGCGAAACCCTGGATTAAAATACGTGCGCAAAGACGAAACCGCTTGCGCGGCTCTCAGGGTTGCAGCAAGTCAACGTAACTGGCTGTCCTTCGATCCTCTGCGATTATATCCTGCGTGTGAAGCGGAATGTGAATCTTTATCCTGCTGGCAGGCGATGCACAGCCTGACGCCGGGCACGGCCTGGCGCCGCGCTTCGGGGATAGGTACCCCGCACTCTTCACATTCCATCAGACTCTCGCCGCGCGGAATTTCACCCCGCGCCCGCGCTACCGCATCTTCAATGGTACTGTTGATCTGCTCGTTAACCGCATCATCGTTCGCCCAACCGGAAGCCATACGCCCCTCCTGACAGCTCATAGTGCATACAGTAACTATGGCGCTAAAAAAGTGTCAATCAAGGCTGGCGGTCAGATTTCAGACCATTCGCGCAGCAGGTTGTGGTAGAGATTCAGCAGGGACAGCACCTCCTCGCTTTCACCATGGCGACCGCGCAGGGTCTGGATGTTGCGGTCCAGGTCGAACAGCATGTTGCGTTTTTTGTCATCGCGGATCATCGACTGGATCCACATAAAGGACGCCACGCGCACGCCGCGGGTTACCGGGGTCACGCAGTGCAGGCTACTGGACGGATACAGCACCAGATCCCCCGCCGGGAGCTTGACGCTGTGCTGGCCGAAGGTGTCATTCACCACCAGCTCGCCGCCGTCGTAGCTGTCGGGGGCGCTTAAAAAGAGCGTGGCGGAGAGATCGGTGCGCATCCAGCCGGTCTGCGGATGGCTGCGTACCGCGCCGTCAACGTGAAAACCGTACGTCTCCTGCTGCTGATAGCGGTTAAACAGCGGGCTGGAGATCTGACGCGGCAGGGCGGCGGCAAAGAACATTGAGTGCTGATTCACTGCCTGCAGCACGGCCGCCTGCAGGGTCATGTACAGTTCACTCTGGGTATCCACCTGCTGATTATTTTTGACCTGCGCGCCCTGGTTGCCCACGGTGGCACGCCCGTCAACCCACGGCGCCTGATCCAGCTGGGTGCGGAACTGCGCCACCTCGTCGGCGTTCAGCACGCCCGGAATGTGATACATCATAAAGGGTTCCTCAAAAAGTGGGGCCGAAGCCCCACGATTGATCAGAAGTGCATGTTCGCCGTTAACATAAAGGTGCGCGGTTCACCTGGATGGTAACGGTAGCCGCTCTTGTTGATGGAGGAGACGTAATCTTCATCAAACAGGTTATAGACGTTCAACTGCATATCGAGGTTGCGATTGACGCGATAGCCCAGCTTGGCATCCGCCACCCAGTAGCCTTCGGTAAAGGACGGCGTGCCGACCGCACCGTCGGAACCTCGGTGCATACTGCCAATGTAGCGCGCGCCTGCGCCAACGGAGATATCGTCCGTCGCCTGGTACTGGCTCCACAGGGTAAAGGCATGTTCCGGGGTGTACGGCAGCGACGAGGTACCGTCCTGCGCGACGTTATTGCCGGTCTGCACGCTGGCACGCTGCTGGGTGTAACCACCTATCACCTGCCAGTTGGCGGTGATATTGCCCGCCGCCGACAGTTCATAGCCTTCGACGCGCTTTTTACCGTACTGGGAGTACGTGCCGTCGTCGTTCTGCTCGACTTCGTTTTCGATGTCGGTGCGGAAGAGGGCTGCCGACAGCAGGAGGCGTTTATCCAGCACTTCCCATTTGGTGCCCAGCTCGCTGGTTTTGGCCTTTTGCGGTTTAAAGTCGGTGCGGTTGGCGCTGCTGCCCGTTCCGCCCTGCGCCAGCGCAAAGTTGTTGCCGCCCGGCGGCTGCTGAGAGATGGCGTAGTTGACGTACACGTTGCCGTGCTCGGTCAGGTGGTAGAGCGCACCGGCTTTCCAGTTAACCAGATTGCCAGAGGTCGCGGTGTCCACGGTGGTGATCGGCGAACCTTTCGCCACGCCGGTTGGACAAGCTACTGCGCCGCGACCGGTGCCGCCGCAGATGCTGGCGCTGTCATATTCGGTGTGATACGTGTCAAGACGAATGCCGCCGTTCAGCTCAAAATCACGGGTGACTTGCAGCGTATCGAAGGCGTAAATCCCGAAGGTATCGGTCTGGCCGTTGGCGTTGGCACCGTTTCGGGTTAAGCCGCCAATGCTGACGTTGCTGTTCGGGTGATAGATATTCACCGGCGGCGGCGTCAGGGCATTCACGCCGTAGTTGGTCTGGGTTTCGCGGGTGAACTCCACCCCGGTGCTGATGTCGTGGCCCACGCTGCCGGTATAGAATTTGGTCGTCAGGTTGGTCTGGTTGGTCAGGATCTTATTGCTGACATCTTTGGTGTTGGCATTGCGCGACCAGGTCCAGGTGTCCACGCTGTTGCGATCCGGCTGGGTAATGTTAGTGGCACCGCCCATGATCGCCGTCAGCAGATAATCCTGCTTTACACGCGACCAGCGCGTGGTGTTACGCACGGTGGTGGTGTCGTTGATGTCGTGTTCAAAACGCATCGTCGCGGTATCAGCGGTAGAGTCGTCGTAATCAGAGTCTGTACCGTAGTAGTTGCTGGTATCCACTTTACCGGAGCTGTTCAGTGCCGCGGTGCCTGCCGACGGCGCCGAGTAGCCCGGCAGACCGATGGTCGGGATGCCGCCGTCCGGTGTGTTGTGTTGGGTGACATGCAGGTAGTTCAGGTAAAGACGGTTTTCCGTTCCCAGACCGAAGGCCAGCGAGGGGGCCACGCCGTAGCGCTCGTTTTGAATGTTGTCCCGACCTTCATCGTGGGTTTTCTCGCCCATCAGGTTCAGACGGAAGGCGGAGGTTTCACCCATCGTCTGGTTGATATCAATCGTGCCACGGCGCATGTACGCGCTGCCGACGCTGGCGGAGGCATCAATGCCGGAGTCCAGACGCGGTTGCTTGCTGATCATATTGATCGAGCCGCTTGGCGCACTGCGGCCATAGTCGCTGCCGGATGGGCCTTTGATCACTTCTACCTGTTCGGTATTGAAGGTATCGCGGGTGGCGCTGCTGATGTCGCGAATGCCGTCCACGTAAATACTGTTTGAGGTGTCTACACCGCGCATATACACCGAGTCACCGGTGGTGGAGTTGCCGTTTTCACCGGCAAAGAATGCGCCCACGCCCGGAACGTTTTTCAGGGCATCGGTCAGATTGGTTGCACCCTGATCCTTCAGCACCTGATCAGAGATAACCGTGATGGTACGGGTGGTGTCAGCAACAGGACGGCTGAATTTAGGGTCAGCGGATTTCGCCGGGGCATACAGTGAGGGCTGCTGTGCTTCGACGACCAGCGTGTCGTCAGATTTTTTTTCTGTACTGTCCGCCGCGAGAGCCGTCGCCACCGGGGAAAGACCGATACACAGGCCGGTGAAAAAGGTCAGCGAGTTAAAGCTGCTGAAAGGAACGTTGCGATTTTTATCCATATTGTTTAGTAACTTATAATTTTTAGTATCAAAATTTCCATTACGTCAGGGCAGGTCTGAGCCCGTCTCCTGTGCCACGCTTATCTCCGTAATGAACCTACAAATGATAATAATTACGATAAACATTATCATTTGGCGTGACTTTTTATCATTCTCGTCACGAAAATGAAATACGTAAATTTACATTACTGACGAAAAATCTTCACAAAGTGCAGGATGGCGAAAAAACGAACTGCACCCAAAAGGATGCAGTATGCAGTGCAGGAGGGGTATTACTTGTAGATGGTGGCAGTACCAAACATGCGGTTGTCGCCGCTGGCAGAGTTAACGACGTAGCCTTTTGCGCCCTGTTCACGCGCTTTTTCAGCCAGTTTGTCCTGCAGATCGCCAAGGTCGGTTGCACCAGAAACCTGAACGGTTCCTGCTGGCCTCAGTTGACCGGTATCGCCGTTGCTGAGTGATTCGATCGACCACGCAGCAAACGATGCGCCTGCCAGTGTAGCGGCAGCCAGCATTACCAGGTATTTTTTCATGATCACTTCCTCTGAATGACAACGGGTGATGCACACTAAGTGTAGAACGGGTCAGAGTGTGATTTAGTGCAAAAAATTGATGATGATCTGCTTATTTTTTGAACAACATATATTGACAATTTTATGACAAATCAGTGACATACAGGTATATGAATTTTAGCGATTTATTCTGCGCTGCAGAGAATTATTTACCCTGACCCCGGCAACGGGTATCTTACGGCGCTGTTTAAAGGAGAACGCCATGACACCCGAGAAGCCGGGGTTGCACCCACGCAACCGCCACCGCAGCCGTTACGACATGAATGCCTTATGCGAGAGCTGTCCGGCGCTGCGCGAATTTATCACCCAGACGCCTGGCGGCGAGCCGACGGTGAACTTTGCCGATCCGCAGGCCGTGAAGACGCTGAACAAAGCGCTGCTTGCCCATTTTTACGGCGTCGCGCAGTGGGATATCCCGGAAGGCTATCTCTGCCCACCTGTACCGGGGCGCGCAGATTACATTCACCATCTCGCTGATTTGCTGGCGGAAGGCAACGACGGCACCGTGCCCGCTCAGGCCACGATTCTGGATATCGGCACCGGCTCCAACCTGATCTATCCGCTGATTGGCGTGCATGAATACGGCTGGCGTTTCACCGGCAGCGAAGTGGATCCGCAGGCATTTGCCAACGCTACCACCATTATTAACGGCAACGCTGGCCTGACTCGCGCTATTCGCCTGCGTCGCCAGAAGGACGCCTCGGCAATTTTCGCCGGGGTGATCCATAAAAACGAGCAGTACGATGCCACTTTGTGTAACCCGCCATTCCATGATTCTGTCGAAGCCGCGCGCGCAGGCAGCGAGCGCAAGCGCCGCAACCTCGGCCAGGCCGCTGATGCCGCGCTGAACTTTGGCGGCCAGCAGCAGGAGCTGTGGTGCGAGGGTGGTGAAGTGGCCTTTATCCTGAAAATGATTGCCGAGAGCGCCCAGTTTGGCCGTCAGGTGAAGTGGTTCACCACTCTGGTATCACGCGGCGAAAATCTGCCCCCGCTGTACCGCGCCCTGACGGACGCCGGTGCAGTGAAAGTGGTGAAAAAAGAGATGGCGCAGGGCCAGAAGCAGAGCCGCTTTATCGCCTGGACGTTTATGGACAACGCCAAACGCCGTCAGCGTTAAGCGCGTCATAAGGTCGGCTGTTGGGATGGCGGTGCAGCGTTCGGCGACGGTAACAGCTGATACATCTGCACTGGCACCCGCACGTCGGCCAGGTCGAAGTGTTTTTTCACCATGCTGTCGAGGGCGAAGCGCACCGTCCACTGCTTCAGCGGCTGGGTGGTGAACGACACCCGCAGCGTAAAGGCGGTGCTGGTCAGCCCGACAATCCCGACAAATGACGGCTCGCCGATAATCAGCCCGCGAATATCTTCCTTCTCCAGTAGCTCATCTACGGCCGCTTTCAGCGCCGCTTTCGCTTTTTCGGCATCTTCATGCCGGTCGACGTCGTAGTTGGCGACCACTGATCCTATGCCGCGCACAAAGTTAGCGAAGGTGGTGATCGAAGACCACGGGATGATGTGGTACGCGCCGGTGTCCTGACGCACCCCCACCGAACGAATCGACATCCGCTCCACCGTGCCGGTAAGCGGCCCGATGGTCACCAGATCCCCGGTGTTCATCCCGTTTTCAAACTGGATAAAGATCCCGGTGATGATGTCCTTCACCAGCGTCTGTGAGCCGAACGAAATCGCCAACCCCAGCGCCCCGGCACCCGCCAGCAGCGGGGCGATATTGACCCCGATTTCCGACAGCACAATCATGATGGTAATGGTGCTGATCACCACCGCCAGCGCGTTACGGAACAGGGTCAGCAGCGTGCGGGCACGGGCGCTCGGCAGCGGGCGGCCGTGAATATCCGAGGCCAGCCGGTTCTCAATCAGGCTTGCCAGCAGCGTCCAGCCAATGGCCGAGAAGAACAGGATCAGCGCGATGCGGATCAGAATATCCACTGTTTTCTCGCCCGCGCCGTTATGCAGCCAGTTCCAGAAATCAAACAAACCCCAGGCGCTGAGCAGCAGCATAATGGCGACGCAGACCGTCAGGATCCGCGCCACTTTCAGCGAGACGGAGATCCAGCCGTTCAGCCGCTTTTGCAGCTCCGGATAGCTGCGCTGAACCTGAGGCGACAGAGTGACAGTTTTGGCGATCCAGCGTGACAGCAGGCCAGAGACAAAGGCCCCGATCCCCACGATCGCCAGACTGTGGAAGGTGGCCCCCATCATAAACTTCAGGCTGTTTCCCGGATCGAACAGGGAGAAGAAGCACAGCACGATGAAATAGGCGCAGGCCAGCCAGTGCCACACCAGCGCAAAGGCGCGAATAAACAGGCTGAAGAAGGCGAGGGAGCGGTCGGCAAGGTGCAGCAGCCCTTCGGTGATGGCGCGCTTGTTATGGAAAATTAAATACAGCGCCCAGACGGTGATGCCCAGCATAATCAGCACGTTGGCCAGCGCGCCAAACTGGACGTTGATCTGGTTAGAGATAATTGGCACCGCCACCATCAGGCCGTAGCCAATCAGGCCGCTCAACACGCTCAGGCGCAGCGCCCAGTAGTGCGCGGTGCGATCGTCAATCGCAAAGGGGCGCAGGTCGGGCACCCGGGGGCAAAATATCAGCCGCAAAATCGCTTTAAAAAACTCAATCAATGCGAAGGCGTTCAGGAACAGTGCCTGCTGGAAGGCGATGGTACGGTTGCCCGCGTTCATGTTTTCGCTCAACACCTGGCCGACAAACAGGGTCAGCGCCAGCAGCAGCAGGTCGATGATAAAGGCGCTGGTGATCATCAGCGGCAGGTGGAACCAGCTGCTCTTCTCCCGGTTCTTCTTGCGCCCCCAGCGGCCCATTTTGCGGTACAGCGGCCAGGCGCACAGGCGCACCAGCCAGAAAAAGGCGAACACGGCCCCGGCCAGCATCAGAAATTGCTGCGCGGCGTGGGTGAAGGTGTCCGGGTTAAAGGCTTTATGCGGGGTTCCTATCAGGTTGCGGTACAGCTGGGCGAAACGGGAGGAGAGGGCTTCGCCGTAGTGGCGGCTGACGTCGGTGACGTTTTCCAGCACCGTTTTCTGCTCAACGATATCCGGTGGGGTGATGGTCGGTACCGGCGTTTCCGGCGGCGTGGCGGCCACGCTGCGCAGCTGGGTGATCAGCTCGTTGCGCGACGCGTCGTTGTCCAGCACGTCCGCGAGGGCCGAATAGGCGGCCTTCTTCTGCTCAACGTCCGGCTCGGCGGGCGGGCTAGTCTGCGTCGTGGACGCAGGCATGCCAGGCAGTGCGGCCGCCTGGGCAGGCGTGCAAAACAGGCTAAACAGGAGCAGCAGGATCCACGGCACGGCGTCCTCCGGTGACAATATCGAGCAAAATGATAAGTATAGAAGGCTAGCGGGGACGGGAGGATTTTGGGAGGATTCTGGTGAAAAGGCCGGGTTGTTACCCGGCCTGGAAAACACAACAGCTTACGACACGTGCTGGAGGAACTCCTGCAAACGCTGGCTTGGCGGGTTCTCAATTAAGGTTTGCGGATTACCGTCTTCGGCAATGCGGCCTTTATCAATGAAAATCAACCGTGAGGCCACCTTTTCGGCAAAGCCGATTTCGTGGGTCACAATCACCATTGTCATCCCTTCTTCCGCCAGGTCCTGCATGACCTTCAGCACTTCGTGGCGCAGTTCCGGGTCGAGGGCCGAGGTCGGCTCATCGAACAGCATCATCTTCGGTTTAACCGCCAGCGCACGGGCAATCGCCACGCGCTGCTGCTGGCCGCCGGAGAGCTCAGACGGGAAGTGGTGAGCGCGCTCAGCCAGGCCGACTTTCGCCAGCAGCTCTTTCGCCAGCTTCTCTGCTGCCGCTTTGTTGGCCCCGCGCACGCGCAGCGGACCAAACATGACGTTTTCCAGCGCCGTCAGGTGCGGGAACAGGTAGAACTGCTGGAAAACCATGCCTGCTTCCTGGCGGATCAGGCGTTCGTCCACTTTCGGGTCGTTCACCTTGAGGCCATCAACGATCAGGTCGCCGCTGGTAATCTCTTCCAGCTTGTTGATGCAGCGCAGCAGGGTCGATTTCCCAGAGCCGGACGGCCCGATAATTACCACGACTTCACCCTGCTGGATGTTCAAATCAATGTTGTGCAGCACCTGGGTAGGACCAAAGTGCTTGGAGACGTTTTTAAATTCAATCACAGGATTTTCATCCTTCTTTCCAGACGACGCAGAACAAAGCTCAGCGCCAGCGTAATAATCAGATAGACCACCGCCACGGCGCTCCAGATTTCCAGTGCGCGGAAGTTACCGGCAATGATCTCCTGGCCCTGGCGGGTCAATTCCGCGACGCCGATAACAATGAACAGCGAGGTATCTTTAATACTGATGATCCACTGGTTACCCAGCGGTGGCAGCATGCGGCGCAGCGCCAGGGGCAGGATCACGTGGCGGATGGTTTCGCGACGGGACAGACCCAGCGCCAGACCGGCCTCGCTAAAGCCTTTGTGGATCGACAGCACCGCACCGCGGGTGATCTCGGCGATATAGGCGCCGGAGTTGATCATGATGGTGACCACCGCCGCACTGAACGGGTCAATGCGCAGATCGTTAAACGCCATTGGCAGGGCGAAGTAGATAAACATCACCTGCACAACGATCGGCGTGCCGCGGATCACTTCGATGAATACCAGTGCTACGTGGTTAGCAATCCAGCCGCCGTAGGTGCGGGCGAAACCGGCAACGAGGCCGATAATTAACCCGCCGATCAGACCGAGGACCGAAATCCACAGGGTCATTTTGGCGCCTTCAAGCAAAAGAGGAATGGCGGGCCAGATGGCGCTCCAGTCAAACTCCATGATGTGTTCCTGTATACCGTGGTGAAAACAACAGGGGGCGAAGGACGCCCCCAGGATAGCTGCTCAGAGCTTAATTATTATTTTGGCTCAACGCCGAACCATTTTTTATAAATTTCGTTATAAGTGCCGTTGTCGCGCAGGGTTTTCAGCGCGCCGTTCACTTTGGTACGCAGATCGTCGCTGCCTTTCGGGAAGGCGATGCCGTATTCCTGCGCTTCCAGAGACTCACCTACCGCTTTGAACTTGCCATTACCGGCGGTTTTGATGAAGTACAGGATGTTTGGCGTGTCGTGCAGCACGGCGTCAGCACGGTTGGTACCCAGCTCCATGTAGGCGTTATCGATGTTCGGGAACTGACGCAGGTCTTTGGTTTTGATGTTGGCTTTCGCGTAATCAACAGAACCGGTACCGCTCTTCACCGCGACCACTTTGCCGTCGAGATCTTTTGCGCTTTTCACGTCGTTGTTGTCGGCTTTAACCATCACCAGCAGGCCGCTTTTGTAGTAGCCGTCTGAGAAGTCGATCGCTTTTTTACGGGCGTCAGTAATGGTGATACCGGCCAGCGCCACGTCAACGTTTTTGGTTTGCAGTGCCGGAACGATACCGCTGAAGTCCATTGGCTTAAGGGTGTAATCCAGCTTCAGTTCTTTCGCGATGGCCGCCCACAGATCCACGTCAAAACCGACGTACTGGTCGCCCTGTTTAAATTCGAACGGTACGAAGGCGGTGTCGGTGGCGACAATCAGTTTTTTATCCGCAGCCTGAGAAGAAACCGCAAAAGCCAGGGTAAGTGCAGCCAGTGAAACTTTTAATACAGACTTCATAGCATTTCCTTTTATATCCACGGGGCGATCCCCTGCGAGAACGAACGGTTGTATGAAAAAATCGTGCCAACTTTATAACCGATTGTTTTGCTGAGGGTAACACGCATTTCATTGCACAAGAAGAGTGGCAATACGGGTCGATTGCACCATAACGGAGCGCTATTTTGGTGCAGCGATCTTTTATCACCAACAGTTATGCTATTTAGCGCAAAAATTGGTGGGAAAACAATCTTTCGTTAACGATTGTGTGAGGTGATTATTACAAATATTTTACGTTTGCGGCGGGGAAGGGGGAAAGTGGTGCACCATAAAAGTGCAACACCCCCGCAGAAGGCGAGGGTGGTATTCACAAGTGGGATGGATTATTCGATGTTAGATTCGATAAACCACAGGAACTTGTCCAGGTCGCGGGAGGCCGCGGTGAGGATATCGGCGGTGTCTTCGTCTTTCGCTTCGCCAATCGCTTTACGTACATCATTGGCAACCACCGCGTAACGATCCGCCAGCTCTTTCAGGTGATCCTGTACGCTGTGGATATCCAGCGGATAGCTTTTCAGCGAGGTTTTGCTGTTGATAACCTGAGTGGTACCCAGCGCCACACCGCCGAGCTGCACTGCTCGCTCTGCCAGCGTATCCAGATGTTCGGTCAGCGCAGTGCGGAAGCCGTCCAGCATTTCATGCACCGCGATAAAGTTGGCGCCGCGCATATTCCAGTGGGCTTGCTTGGTTATCAGTGACAGGTCAATGAACTGGATCACCTGGCGATTCAGCAACTCAATCGTCGCTTTCTTTTCGCTGTCTGAGACATCGTTACGGGTGTAAAGCAGACTTGGTGCTTTGGTTTTGACCAGTTTAGCAGTACTCATAATGTCATATCCTCTTGATGTGTTGTCCCAGTAATTAACGGAATCAAGTATAGCACCGGTATCTGGCGTTGCGATTGGGTGCTGCCTATCGGTTTAATAGTGAGAAGGTAATTGAAGTGGTTAAGGTTATGATTTTACTGGTGAAGTTATATTGAAGGGTAAAACTATCTTATTTGTGACCTGCAGGCTGGCATGTGAAGAAATATTTCAGGCTGATGACAAATTATGCTGATAAATAAGGTGTTCGGGTATCTGGCTGTTATTCTGCATGCGGATAAGCCCGCATGCAGAATAACGTGCCGCTAGCGGATATCCACCTCTTCGACTTTGCTCTCCCGGCGCAGGGTCAGCGTCGAGCCCATCGAGGCGGCAATGATAGAACAGAGCGCCAGCGTCTGGGTAAAGGTCAGGGTTTCGCCGAGGAACACCATCCCGGACATCGCCGCAAGCGCGGGCTCCATGCTCATCAGGGTGCCAAAAATACGTGTCGGCAAGCGGGTCAGGGCGATCATCTCAAGCGAGTAGGGGAGAGCGGTGGAGAGCACCGCCACGGCCAGCCCCACCGGCAGTATCGACCACTGCCAGATAGATTCCGTCGCCTGCGCCATGCCGAGGGGAACAAATACGATGGCGGCGATCAGCGACCCGAGCGCCACGGTGGCAGGCCCGTGCTCTTCCCCGGCGCGTTGCCCGGTGAGGATATAGACGGCCCAGCAGGCACCCGCGCCCAGCGCCAGCAGCGCACCGGTTAAATCGATCTGGGATACATCCTGACCCAGCGGCAGCAGGAACCACAGCCCCAGCACCGCCAGCACCACCCAGACAAAATCCACCGCCCGGCGGGAGGAGAACAGCGCGACCGCCAGCGGGCCGGTAAACTCCAGCGCGACGGCAATACCTAGCGGAACGGTCTGAATCGACAGGTAAAAGAGGTAGTTCATCGCCCCCAGTGACAGGCCGTACAGCAGCAGAGGCAGCCGCTGCTCTTTCTTAAACCTCAGACGCCAGGGTTTGAAAATCACAATCAGGATCAGGGTCCCTAGCGCAATACGCAGCGCCGTTACACCCTGAGCACCCACAATGGGAAAAAGCGATTTTGCCAGCGACGCGCCGCTCTGGATCGAGAGCATGGCGATAAGGATAACGACGATGGGCAACCAGACCGGCGCCCTGCGAGACAACCCAGGCATCCTTTCTCCTGTCAATTTATGTCAAAGGGAGTAAAGGGTGGAGTGTAAAGTAAATAACGTCGGACGGTTGAGACTTTGTTGAAAAAAAGTCCCCAGAAATCCGTAGAATGGCCTCGGTGAGCTGGATAATTCACCAAACAGATTAGGAATTGTCTGGATGAATGTATCGTCTCTGCAGCGCACTATGAGTGTTTTAAAATATAAATTTAGTGTTTTTTGAAAGAGATAGCTGACGCAGGAAATGTTTGGTTACAGGAAAATTCGCGTTAGACATCACGATCGAGAAAGAGTTTCACAAGATTTTTTGATATATTTAAAACTTACGGATTTACTTGAAGCACATTTGAGGTGGTTATGAAAAAAATTGCATGTCTTTCAGCACTGGCTGCGGTTCTCGCTGTTTCTGCAGGTTCCGCTGTTGCGGCAACCTCTACCGTTTCTGGCGGTTACGCTCAGAGCGATATGCAGGGCGTGATGAATAAAACTAACGGTTTCAACCTGAAATATCGCTACGAGCAGGATAGCAACCCACTGGGTGTTATCGGTTCCTTTACCTACACTGAGAAAGATCGTTCGCATGCGGACTCTTATAACAAATCTCAGTACTACGGCATCACTGCGGGTCCAGCTTACCGTCTGAACGACTGGGCGAGCATCTACGGTGTTGTGGGTGTGGGTTACGGTAAATTCCAGAGCAATGAAAACCAGGCCCTGGCACACACTGATAGCACCAGCGACTACGGCTTCTCTTACGGCGCAGGTCTGCAGTTCAACCCAATCGAAAACGTTGCGCTGGACTTCTCTTATGAGCAGAGCCGCATCCGTAGCGTTGACGTTGGCACCTGGATCGCTGGCGTAGGCTACCGTTTCTAATCACTTCGGTGAGCCAATAAAAAATCCGCCAGTATGGCGGATTTTTTTTATCTGCTTTTTCTGCTTTACCTACCGGCTTTTCGTCTCAAACAGATCCGTGCCCAGATGGTTGTAGTCAACTTTCTGTAACTTGAAGTTGGTAACGTAAACCGGCGGCGCTTTGTCGTTCGACACAAACCGATAAGGGGTGTTGATCTCTTTCGCGCGAATCCCCGTCCACTGTGAGAAGAAGCTCAGGAAATCATTGGCAGAGCGGCGCGCTTTGATGATGCGATGCGATTTATCATCGCTGGAGAGCACCATAAACGGTACCTGGAAGTTCTGCTGGAAACCGTCGTCGTGCGCCAGATACTGCACCTCTTTCCCACGCTCTTTGAAAGCCAGCCCGTGATCGGAAAAATAGACCATCGAGAAGCTCTCGCCCGTGTTCTGCAGCTGGGTATACAGCTTGCTGAGCAGGTCGTCGGTCTGGGTCATGGTCTGAAGATAGCAGGACGTCTCTTTCGACTGTACAAACTCCGCGTATTTCCCCTGGGTGCGATCGCAGGCCTGCGGGTGTGAACCCATCAGGTGCAGGACGATCAGCTGCGGCTGAGTACGCTGGGTGCTGAATACCTGCTCGGTCATTTTCAGCAGCGCCGTATCCTGAGTATTCTTATCCGCCTCAAAATCCCCGCTTTTCAGGAACTGCGCTTCATCTGCCCGTCGGGCGATACTGGCAATAGCTGTATCGTATTCGCCAATCTGTCCCTGATTAGAGAACCACCAGCTCTGGAAGCCCGCGCGGTTAGCCAGCGTCACGAAGTTATCCTGATACTGCGGCTTGTTGTCCACCACCCGGTTAAGCGTCAGCCCGAGCGATTTCTGCGTTGAACCGCTGGCGGCAATGTAATCGGTAAACAATGTGCCGTTCACTTTGCTGGCAAACGGGGTGTTATCCCAGTGTCCACCAAACGCCCCCAGCGCATCGCGACGGGCGCTTTCACCGATCACCACCATATAGATGTGGTATTTCGGCTTTACCGACAGCACGTTCCAGGTGTCCTTGATCTGCGACAGGGCGCTCATCCGCGCCTGCTCATCCAGTACTTCCTGGTTGTTCACCACCACGTCTTTCACAAACCGAAACACCGGGTAGCCGGTATCTTTCAGCTTGAACACGCCGCCCCAGGCCAGGTTCTGCACAGGCGCGACAAAGAAAGTCGCGACGCTAAACACCAGGCACAGGGTATCTAATTTGCTCCAGGCTTTTTTTGCCTGCGGCTTACGACGCACAGCAATCACGCCAAGGGCAAAGATAAACAGGCCGACCACGTAGCTGTACCACGGGAAAATGGTCAAGATTTCCGTCGACTCTTCCATGTTGGTGGAGTGCATCGCCAGCAGGGTATTAAAGTTGGGCGAGCCGTAGGCCTGAGAGAACGGGAAATATAACGCCGCGATCAGCGAGCAAAGCCCGAGCACACCCTTCTGCAGGCGCGGTGCGCGCAGCCAAAGCAGGTGCAAAATACAGGTGAACGCCACGGCATACAGCAAACTGAACGGGTAGCCAGAGGCAAAGTTAATCAGCAACGATTGTAAAAAGTAGAATCCCGTCCACGGGCTTAAGGCCCGGCTGCGGGTAATGAGCGTTTCTTTCAGGGTTAAATTCATAGGTCACTATCGTGAAAACGCCATGTGCTCACCCTGGCGCCAAGGGTCAAAACCTGCCTGAGAATGCGTAGAAGGGGAAGTGAGGTCCGCGTCTGCGAGCCGCAAAAAGTGCAGGGCTGCAAGAAGATAGAGCCAGCGGCGTTCCAGGTCAATAGTTATAAAGTGGGTGATATGAGAAGAGGATTACAATTCCGTAAAAAAGATCGGGGAATAGCGCTCAAACGGGCAGTATGGACGGGGGAGATGACAGAAAAATGACGCGGCGTACCGGGACGCCGCTTAGCGTGAAGGTTTGTCGTTCTGCTGAGGTTTGCCGTTAATAATGTCGCAAATCATATTCAGCAGCATTAAGCGTACTTTAAAGGGAGAGTGGCTAAACACGCGCATACACCTCTTGAATTCGTTCATTGTGACCTCCTGTTAAGTGATCCCTTCGATCCATGAAGGGTGACTGCATTACATACAGATATAGCACAGGCTATATTGTATAGCCAAGGCTATTACGTTAATTTTTTGTGCTTATGTAGTGATGGTTTACAATGGCCGCCCGTATATTGATTTGCTGGATGCGTCATCCGCAAGAGGAAGCACCAATGAACCGCCGTGCAGGTAAACCCATAACCAAAAAAATGACGCAGCTGGTCAATGTTGAAGAGCATGTCGAAGGCTTTCGTCAGGTCCGCGAGGCGCATCGTCGGGAGTTGATCGACGACTACGTTGAGCTGATTTCCGATCTGATCCGCGAGGTGGGGGAGGCCCGTCAGGTGGATATGGCTGCACGCCTTGGCGTCTCCCAGCCGACGGTGGCAAAAATGCTCAAGCGTCTGGCGACGGTAGGTCTGATCGAACTGATCCCGTGGCGCGGGGTGTTTCTGACCCCGGAAGGGGAGAAGCTGGCGCAGGCGAGCCGCGAACGTCATCAAATCGTCGAAAACTTCCTGCTGGTGCTGGGCGTCAGCCCGGATATCGCCCGCCGCGACGCCGAGGGGATGGAGCACCATGTCAGCGAAGAGACGCTGCAGCAGTTTCATGCGTTTACCCTCAAACACGGCTCTTCCGCTGAATGACCCTCCCTGGCCTGCGGGCGCTGGCCCGCGATCGTTTCTTTCATCTGTTACTGGTTGTCGGCGTGGGGCTCAGCTTTCTGGTTCCCTTCGCGCCAAAGTGTTGGCCTACCGCCATCGACTGGCACACCATTATTACCCTCTCCGGGCTGATGATGCTGACCAAAGGGGTCGAGCAGAGCGGCTTCTTTGATGTATTAGGGCGCAAGTTGGTGCGCCGTTTTGCCACCGAGCGGCGGCTGTCGCTGTTTATGGTGTTCTCCGCGCGCTGCTGTCGACGTTCCTCACCAATGACGTGGCGCTGTTTATCGTAGTTCCGCTGACGCTCACCCTGCGCAAGCTGTGCGAAATCCCGGTTAACCGGCTGATCATCTTTGAAGCGCTGGCGGTCAACGCCGGGTCGCTGCTGACGCCGATTGGCAATCCGCAAAACATCCTCCTGTGGGGGCGCTCCGGTCTGTCGTTTGCCGCCTTTACCTGGCAGATGGCGCCGCTGGCGCTGGCCATGATGTTAACCCTCGGGCTGGTGTGCTGGTTTGCCTTCCCGGCGAAAGCGCTGAACTACCATAGCGGCACCTCCGCGCCGCAGTGGAAGCCACGCCTGATCTGGAGCTGTCTGGCGCTCTATATTGTCTTTGTCGCAGCCCTGGAGCTAAAACAGGAGCTGTGGGGGGCCTTGCTGGTGGCGGGCGGTTTCTTACTGCTGGCGCGACGGGTGCTGATTAGCGTGGACTGGACGCTGCTGCTGGTGTTTATGGCGATGTTTATCGACGTGCACCTGTTGATTCAGGTTCCGGCCCTGCAGGGGATGTTGCACAGCGTTGGTGGGCTCTCGCAGCCGGGACTGTGGCTGACGGCCATCGGCCTGTCGCAGTTTATCAGCAACGTTCCGGCCACCATTTTGCTGCTCAACTATGTGCCACCCACGGCGATGCTGGCGTGGGCGGTGAACGTCGGGGGCTTTGGTTTACTGCCGGGATCGCTGGCCAATCTTATCGCGCTCAGGATGGCCAACAATCGCCGTATCTGGTGGCGTTTCCATCTCTGGTCGCTGCCGATGCTGCTCTGGGCGGGGCTGATAGGGTACGGATTACACCTTCTTCTGCAGACATAAGATAAAAAAAAGCGGGCATCGTAGCCCGCTTTTTTATGCCTGTAATGCGATTAGTTCAGACGAACCGGCATACCGGAACGGTTCTGAATCGCCTGATCCACAACGGTGGTGTCCACATCCTGCTGGCTGGTGATGGCCTGCACGTTGCTGGTCAGGGTGACCGGGACGGTAACGTTATTGTTGATCTGATCTTCGCTGGTGGAGAGCGGGTTGTGTACTTCGAGGTAGCGGCTGCCATCCGGCTCGGTCGTGGCTTTTACCGGCTCGTTAATGAACTGCACGCGGGTGCCGACCGGCACGTTCTCGAACAGGAATTTGATGTCGTCGTTACGCAGACGCACGCAGCCGTGGCTTACGCGCAGGCCGATACCGAAGTTAGCATTGGTGCCGTGAATCGCGTACAGACGGCCGATATACAGCGCGTACAGACCCATAGGGTTGTCCGGGCCTGCCGGAACAACGGCTGGCAGCGGCTCGCCTGCGGCGATGTATTCCGCGTGCATTTTGGCGGTTGGCGTCCAGGTTGGACCCGCTTTTTTGCGCTCAACTTTGGTGGTCCAGTTCATTGGCGTATCTTTGCCTAACTGGCCAATACCGATTGGCAGCACGATGACGGTGTTGGTGCCTTTCGGGTAGTAGTACAGACGCATTTCGGCGCTGTTGATGACGATGCCTTCATGGACGGTGTCCGGCAGGATCAGCTGCTGAGGAATGTTCAGCACCGTGCCGCCTTTCGGCAGGTACGGGTCGACGCCTGGGTTGGCTTCCATGATGTTGGAGAGGCCCAGCTGGTATTCCGCGGCAAAATACTCCAGCGGCTGAGTGTTGCCTTCCTCAATGGTCACGACCTGGTTCTGACCCACCAGACGGCTACCGTCGGTTGGCAGAGGATAGGTGACAGCAGAAGCGGTCTTGCAAAACCCTACTACGGCAAACGCCACTGCAAAAAGCGATGTAAATTTCATATTCATGGTGTGCGAGGTATCTGTGCCACTACGGCATGTAGTTAAAGGTATGAACGGTTTAGGCGCGCATTATATGTGCATTCACCGCAGCATGGAATTCGGATGTGTACTAAATCACACTTTTTTCCATATTAATAACCTTTAGCACCACGTTGTTACACGCGATCTCATTATTGAATTGTGGCATAATGCCGGGTTTATCACACTTCTTGCAGGAATTCCCCGTGTTAGTTACCAGCAACATCACTATGCAGTTTGGCAGTAAGCCGCTGTTTGAAAACATTTCCGTCAAATTTGGCGGCGGCAACCGTTACGGCCTGATTGGTGCCAACGGTAGCGGAAAATCCACCTTCATGAAGATCCTCGGCAACGATTTAGAGCCGTCGCTGGGTAACGTTTCCCTCGATCCGAACGAGCGCATCGGTAAGCTGCGTCAGGATCAGTTTGCTTTTGAAGAGTTCACGGTGCTCGATACCGTGATCATGGGTCACGGTGAACTGTGGGAAGTGAAGCAGGAGCGCGATCGCATCTACGCCCTGGCTGAAATGAGCGAAGAAGATGGCTATAAAGTGGCCGATCTTGAAGTGCTGTACGGCGAAATGGACGGCTATTCTGCAGAGTCCCGCGCGGGCGAACTGCTGCTGGGCGTGGGTATTCCCGTTGAGCAACACTACGGTCTGATGAGCGAAGTGGCGCCAGGCTGGAAGCTGCGTGTCCTGCTGGCGCAGGCGCTGTTCTCTAATCCGGACATCCTGCTGCTCGATGAACCAACGAACAACCTGGACATCGACACCATTCGCTGGCTGGAGCAGACGCTGAACGATCGTGACAGCACCATGATCATCATTTCGCACGACCGTCACTTCCTGAACATGGTCTGTACTCACATGGCCGATCTGGACTACGGCGAACTGCGCGTGTACGCCGGTAACTACGACGAATACATGACCGCAGCCACCCAGGCGCGTGAGCGTCTGCTGTCTGATAACGCCAAGAAAAAAGCGCAGATTGCTGACCTGCAATCCTTCGTCAGCCGCTTTAGCGCCAACGCCTCTAAATCGCGTCAGGCAACCTCTCGTGCGCGTCAGATCGACAAGATCAAACTCGACGAAGTTAAAGCCTCCAGCCGTCAGAACCCGTTCATCCGCTTTGAGCAGGACAAGAAGCTGTTCCGTAATGCACTGACCGTCGAAGATCTGGCGAAAGGTTTCGACAACGGCCCGCTGTTCAAAAAATTCAATCTGCTGCTGGAAGTGGGCGAGAAGATTGCCATCCTCGGTGCTAACGGCGTGGGTAAAACCACCATGCTGAAAACGCTGGTCGGTGAACTGGCGCCGGATAACGGCACCGTGAAATGGTCCGAGAACGCGCAGATTGGTTACTATGCGCAGGATCACGCTGACGATTTCGATAACGATCTGACGGTTTTCGACTGGATGAGCCAGTGGAAATCCGAAGGTGATGACGAGCAGGTGGTGCGCAGCTTCCTGGGTCGCCTGCTGTTCAGCCAGGACGATATCAAAAAGCCGGCAAAAGTGCTCTCCGGTGGTGAGAAAGGACGCATGCTGTTCGGCAAGCTGATGATGCAGAAACCGAATATCCTGGTGATGGACGAACCGACCAACCACCTGGATATGGAGTCGATCGAATCGCTGAACATGGCGCTGGAAATGTATCAGGGCACCCTGATCTTCGTTTCCCACGACCGTGAGTTTGTCAGCTCGCTGGCGACCCGCGTGATTGAAATTACGCCGGAGCGCGTAGTGGACTTCACCGGTAACTACGAAGATTATCTGCGTAGCAAAGGCATTGATAACTAAAATAAACCCCTCTACCCATAGGGGAGAGGGGACCGCTCGGTGCGTTTTTCACCCTCACCCCTATGGGGAGAGGGTCGGGGTGAGGGGCGGTTACACCACCCACTCACTCCCTTCAACGCCGTTCACCCGCAGCTGGCGTTTTTCCCCCGCAGGTAACGACACCTTAAGCGCTTTCCAGGCCGGGCGATAATCCCCGCGAGAGGCCACGTTCAGATTGATGGTTGCGCCATCGCACACCATTTCCCATTCCAGCCACAGCGCATTGCCTTTCTGGTAGCCCCAGCTTTCGCCATCATCTTCAAACAGCAGACCAGAGGTTGTCCCCACGCCTTTTACCGGGAACAATTGCAGTTCGCGGGTGTTGTCTTTCTCGGCGCTCACATGAGTGATACGTTCGCTGAGCGGCAGACCGGCACCGGCGCGAACCATTAACGGCAGTTTTTCCAGCGGTGCGTCGCGAACGATCCACTGACCGCCGGAGAACCATTCGTGAGTATAGAAATCGTACCAGCCGGTTTCATTGTCCGGCAGCCAGATACGACGTTCGCGCTGGGCGGCCTCGACGACGCTGGCGACTAACAGATCGCGGCCCAGCAGGAAATCATCGCACTCTTCGAATGTCTGCTCGTCATGCTCGTGATCGAGGAAGGTCGGGCGCAGCATCGGTTCATCGTCGGCGTGAGCCTGCCAGAGCAGGGTATACAGATACGGCAGCAGGCGGTAGCGCAGCTCAATTGCGCCACGAATGGCAGGCGTCACGCCCGGATACATCCACGGCTCGTTCACCGTACGATCGTCATTCCACGAGTGGATGGTAAAGCGCGGATGCATCACGCCATTTTGCACCCAGCGCACGAACAGTTCCGCGTCCGGTTTATCGCCGGAGAAGCCGCCAACATCGTGGCCCACGTTAAACAGTCCGGACAGGCTCATACCCAGCCCCATGCGGGTGTTATAGCGCAGGGTGTCCCAGTTGGTACGGTTATCGCCGCTCCAGGTCTGCACGTAGCGCTGCATCCCGGCGCAGCCGGAACGGGAGATCAGGTAGGGGCGTTTATCCGGAGCAAAACGCTGCTGCGCTTCCATCGAGGCGCGCATCATCAGCAGCGGCATCACCGGGCGAATATGCTTGATCGCAATTTCCTGCCCGAACCCGTGGCAGCGGGCTTCGCCATCCCATACTTCAAACTCGTTGTTATCGTTCCAGGTGGCGTCGATCCCCATCTCCAGCAGCTGGGTGGTGACGCCGTTCTGCCACCACTGGACCGTGCCTGGATTCGTAAAGTCGAGGTGCGAACCTTCGTCATCCCAGAAGCTTGAACGCTCGGGCGCGTCGGTTTCAGAGTCGCGAATGAACAGTCCTTTTTCCGCCACTTCGTTGTAGCGCGGGTGATCCTGGAGCAGACACGGCTTGATGTTAGCGGCCAGCTTCAGCCCGGCATCGTGAAACGCCTGGCTCATCACCTTCGGCTGCGGCACCTTGTCATAATTCCAGTTAAAGACGTAGCGCTTACCGTTAATAGAGGTATAGCCCGACGACAGCTGGAACGAATCACATGGAATGGCATGCTCTTCACTCAGGCGGATAAAGTTCATCAGCTGGTTTTGCGCATCCGGCGCGTCGGTGTAGTGCATGGTCGAGCCGCTGTAACCGAGACTCCATTTTGGCCCGAACAGCGTTTTGCCGGTCAGGCGAACAAACGCCTTGGTCACATCCAGCACGCGTTTGCCGGTAAAAATGTAGTAATCGATATCGCCCGCTTCGGCCTGCCAGCGGCGGTAGGCGGTGTGATAGTTGTCGATCTCGTTGCCCAGATCCAGCCAGCAGCTGCTGAGGTTGTCGTAAAACAGGCCGTAGCTCACGTCATCGCGGCGGGCGATGGTGAACGGAATATGCTTGTACAGCGGGTCGGTGCTGGCCGCGTTGTAACCCATCGCATCCAGGTTGCGCATCTCAAAGCGCTTGCCGTTACGCTGCAAATTACCCGCTTTCTCGCCCAGGCCGTAAAAGCGTTCGTCTTTACGACGGCTCAGGTAGTGTGCGACGCCGTCGCCGTGAGCGTTCAGCAGATAGGCGCTGGTGGGGCGGTCGTTAACCAGTTCCTGCCACTCACCGGCCTCATTGCGATACTGCCACTCCAGCCACAGCGGCTGGTGGACGGTCACGCGCAGGTGCTCAGTGGCGACGGTCAGGACCTCGTCCGTGTGGGTCAACGTCCAGGAGGGGCAGGTAAAGCCGCTAAGATCTTCACGAGAACGGCCTTCCCACGGCACATCTTTTTGCGGAGCAATGCTCCAGGTTTTATCCAGCGCCAGCTCGCCTTTGCGCTTAATCAGCACGCGGAACAGATTCTCTTCCAGCACATACACGCACAGGCGGTGCTGATTATCGACCAGCAGTTCCAGATGGTTCGCTGACTGCTTATCCAGGGTCCAGTTTTTCAGGGTCTTCATATGTATCACATCCACTATCAGGCGCGCTTGGCGCGACGTTCAGCAATAAATGCCACCAGGAAAACAGCGCCAATCAGGTCAAAGAAACCCATGGCAATAAAGAGCGGGTTGAAGCCGATTTTGTCGGCGGTCACACCAATTAACAGAGAGAACAGGAAGCTGGCGATCCACGCCGCCGAGCCGCGCATCCCGTTGACGGTCGCCATCTGACCTTTATCAAACGACTCGACGACCAGCGCACTGAGCATGCAGGAGATAATCTGGTGGCCGAACCCACCGATGGAGATCAGCGCAATGGTGATATACGGGTCGCGGGTAATGGCCACCGTTGCCAGCGAGATCATCAAAAATGCGCCGGTGACGGAGCTGGCGACCACCGAGTTCACGCGGGAGCAGCCGAACAGGCGGGTGTAAAGACGGGTGAGATAACCGCTGGCGACGCTGCCAAGATCGGCGGCCAGGAACGGCAGCCAGGCAAACATCGCAATCTGTTTCAGGTCCATGCCGTGTTCTTTGGCAAGATACAGCGGTACCCAGAAGCTCAGCACGGCCCAGGCCGGCTCGGCCATAAAGGCCGGGATGGCGATACCGTAAAAGCGTTTGTTTTTCGAGACGGTTTTTAGCGCAGTCAGGAAAGGCAGTTTTACCGCAGGCGGCTCGTTATCCTGCTGGATGAAGGCCAGTTCGTCCTTGCCCAGGTTCGGGTGTTGTTCCGGATTATGGTAGAACGCCCACCACAAAATCACCCACAGCAGGGCCAGTACGCCGGTAAACATAAACGCACCCTGCCAGCCGAAAGAGGCATGGGCAAAGTAAATAATCGGCGGTGCCAGCATCGCCCCAACCGAGAAGCCCACGCCCGCCCAGCCTGCGGCGATCGGACGTTCTGATTTCGGGAACCATTCACCAATGGTTTTGGCGTTAGCGGGGGTGGCGGCCGCTTCCGACGCCCCCATAAAGAAGCGCAGGATCGCCAGATGCAGCCAACTGCCTGCCCCGGCGTGAAGAATACACATCAGTGCCCAGATACCGGCACAGACCATAAAGCCAATTTTCAGGCCAATCACATCGATCAGCCACCCGCACAGTGGCTGGAAAAGGGTATAGGCAATCTGGAAGGCACCGACAATCCATGAATATTGTTCGGTGGTGATCCCCATACTCTCTTTCAGCTCGGGGGCGAGGATGCCTAAGGAGTTACGGGTGATGTAGTTAACGGTAACGCCCAGCAAAAACAGCACCAGAACATACCAGCGCAGATTTTTAATGACGCGGCGGGTTTTACCGACCGCGACGGTGTGATTGATGTCCTGACTCATTCTTCGGTCTCCACAAGACGGACTGCAGGGTATGTAGGTTGAGGTGTCACACCGCTTTATCAGTTTTAAGTGTTGTTGCTATACAACTAGTATGGGAGTGGTGTGACAAATTGAACTTAAGACAGAACGAGAACGAGAAATAGTGAGTTTTGTGCAAGTTTTTTCATATCTATTCTTAATACACGGTAAGTATGATAATTAAATGCGTTATTGAGCGGTTTTAGCGTTGTGAAAATTTATTCATTTAACATTCGGGGGAAGATCACAAAATGGAAAAAAGGCTAAAAATCGCCGAAATCGCCGCCCGTACCCAGCTCTCCATCAGCACCGTTTCGAGGGTGCTGGCAGGGAAGGCTAACACCAGCGAAAAAGCGCGCAAAAGAGTGCTGGAATGTGCGCGCGAGCTGGGGGTGATGGACGGGATGGCGGCCGGGCGTTTGCTGCTGAATAGCCTGATGGTCTTCGCCCCTCAGCGGGCGTTTGACGAGCGGTCCGACATCTTTTATTACCGGGTGATCCAGAGCGTGAGTAAAGGGCTGGCATCGCATGAAGTCAGGCTGCGTTACTGCGCGCTGGAAGAGAATGACGGCGATGCCCAGCTGTTTCTGGCGCGCATGAACGAGGCTGACACCCAGGCGGCGATCTTGCTGGGGATAGACGATCCGCATATTCACGATCTGGCGGTGGATGTGGGTAAACCCTGCATGCTGATTAACTGTCGGGATCGGCGGATGCGTCTGCCGGCGGTGGCACCCGATCACCGTGCTATCGGCGAGCTGGCAGCAGAATACCTGTTTGAAATGGGGCATCGTGAAGTGGTCAATGTGCTCTGTCTGCGTCGTTACACCATGGAGCTGCGTCTGGCGGGCATCCGGGACGCGTGGCAGTCGCGCAATCTCCGGTTCCACGATAAACGCGATCTGCTGGTGGTGCCGAGCTTCAGTGCCAAAGAAACCGAGCAACGGGTCAGCGAATGGCTCAGCCAAACCCCGGCGAAAAATCTGCCGACCGCCTTTCTGGTGGGGGGCGATTTTATGGCCGCAGGGACGATCAGCGCGTTGCAAAAGCAGGGCTTGCGGGTTCCGCAGGATGTGTCGGTGATGAGTATTGACGGTTTTAATCTGGCGGCGATTCAGGATGTACCCTTAACAGCAGTCCATGTTCCGCGGGATGAACTGGGTGCCGAAGCGGTGCATATGCTCCAGCAGCGGTTTTTGCGCCCGGAAGCGCCGGTTGGGACATTACTGCTCAACGGTACGCTGGCGGTGCGGGAGTCGGTACGGCGGATACGTCAGGGTAAAAGACGCACCGCCGTTGATCGTGAAGGGCTGTACGATGATTAAGCCATGCCGAGGGCGCGTTTGCCGTGGATATTCAAATCCTCAACCGTGAAGCGTGACTGCCATTGTGCTTCATAGTCTTCACGCGGGAAGTCGCCCGGCGATGCGCCGGTCTCCAGCGCCGCTTTGACTTTCTTCGCGTAGGCGAGGTTTTTCTCGCACATCGGGGCCGCCGGAATGTACATCACGTTGCCCCAGCCCTGCTGGTCATCCACCGGCGCAACCGAATGGATCACATCGCAGTGCCACCACACGGAATCACCCGCTTCCAGCGCCGGAATAGAGGTTAAGGCTTCAATCAGCAGCGGGTGCCACTGCGCGGAAATCGGCAGCACGCGGCCTGGCGCCACGCCGCACAGCTCATCTTCCGGCACATCATCCAGCAGCGGACGCAGCAGAATATAGGCCATCGCTTCCGGGATCGGCACCACGTGCAGCAGGCCCTGATCCGGGATCATGTCCGACAGCGCCGTCCAGCCCTGGAAGGTGCGGAACACCGAGCATTTGGTGGTGTTATCCACGGTGTACTCTTCCACGTCGGTACGGTGCGCGGCGTTCCACGGATCGTATTGATCGATATTGCCATCGAAGACCCGGGCGAAGACCTGCTGATAGGCCGGGAGCAGCCAGCGCTCCAGCGCCCCGGAATCGGTATGCGCCCCAAGTCCTTTGGAGGTGGTTCCCGGCGGACGGCGGCGAATGCGGTCCGGATAAATCACGCTGACGTCCGGGTTAAACCACTGCTTGCCGTTGCTCTCAAAGGTCCATAAACGGTTCAGGAACGACTGGACCTGGGCCATCTCTTCGCTCTGGCGGGCTTCCATCTGCGCATGTGACCAGTAGATCGGGTAGATCTCCGGGCGGGAGGCGGTCAGGGTGCCGAAGAAGTTATCCCCCGGTCCTTTGTAGACATCGTCGAAACGGTTGAGATCCAGATAGTCGAGCATGGCGTTATCCCACGCCAGCGCCTGCTCACGCGGGAAATGACCTTTGATCACCGCGCAGCCGCGGCGTTTTACGGCCTCGCGCTGCGCCGGGCTGATGTTACCGCTCTGCACGTCGGCAAACGGGATCACCGGCCAGACGGCATCGCCTTTGCTTTTCAGGGCGTTAATCTCTGCCACCCGGCTGGCAATCTTGTCGCTCAGGCGATCGAACACCGCCTGCACGTCGCCAATCTGCGCCCGCAGCTCGCGCTTCATCTGACGGATCGCCGCTTTGTGGTCGGCAGGCAAGGTTTCACTGGTAAACGTTAAGGACATAACAGCCTCGCTATCTTTCATTCGAAAGTAAAAGTGATTACAAGTGATACTTTAGGTTAAAAATAAGTTAATGCAAGTTGAAAAACTTGATGCAGTGCACAGGCTGAGAAAAGAAGAGGGAAACGCGCCGGAGAGATCTCCGGCGAGACGATCAAAGGCTGAACGGTGGGGTGTTATCGAGGACGGCCTGAATCACATTCAGCGCGCCCTGCTGGTTGTTGTCGTCGGTCTGGAAGCGGGAGAGGGCTTTTATGCTCTCGCCCGCATTGCCCATTGCGAACGAGTAGTTCACGAACCGGAGCATTTCGGCGTCGTTGCCGCTGTCACCAATCGCCACGCACTCTTGCGGGGAGACTTTCCAGCGCTTCAGCAGGCGGCTGATGCCGTTGGCTTTGTGCAGACCGGGGATAATCAGATCGACAAAGCCGAACCCGCTGGTGACCGGCTTCATGATCCCGTCGAGGGAGACATGCAGCGCATCGACCAGGTTCGGGATGTCGCTGTCGGGCAGGTTCAGCGAGAACTTAAACAGCACATCGTCGATCTCGCGGTAGTCGCTGACGCGCTGTAAGCGGTGGTAGTGCTTTGACATCAGCGCGACAAACGCTTCTGGTGCCTTATCGCTGATGTATGCGCTCTGCAGCCCGCAGGCGACGAAGTTCAGGGACTTATCTTTCAGCAGTTCGCCGAACACCACCTGCGATTCATGCTGAGTCAGTTCGCCGTGGAAAATCTGCTCGCCGTGATCGAATACCAGCGCGCCATTTTCCGCAACGAATGAGATTTGCGATTTGAGTTCCGGGAAGAACGAGATCAGCTGGTAATACTGGTTGCCGCTGGCGACAACGAACTCAATATTACGCGCCTGAAGTTGCTGGAATTGCGCCTGAAAGCGGTCACGATCGTACTGCTTGGCGTCATCAAGAAAAGTTCCGTCCATATCGGTGACGATAACTTTAACGGTCATACATTGCGCTCCTGAATCACTGCGTTTGAAACATTCTAATAACAAGGTGACGGGGAGCACAAATTTAATTTCGAATGAAAGTCAAAAAAGCCGGGAAGCGGAGGTGAAAGCAAAACGGCAACAGGGTTGTAATGCCGATCAGTTAAGGATCGGTTGATCGATCCAGTGGCTGTGTAAGAATCCGGAAATGCTCACTCGTTTCCGGATTTTTTTATGCACATTGGACAGGCTCTTGATCTGGTATCCCGTTACGATTCCCTGCGTAACCCTCTGACTTCTCTGGGCGATTATCTGGACCCGGAACTGATTTCCCGCTGT
>NZ_JAMGZK010000040.1 GCF_025564065.1 Silvania hatchlandensis
AGCGCCGATGGTAGTGTGGGGTCTCCCCATGCGAGAGTAGGGAACTGCCAGGCATCAAACAAGTAAGAAGCCCTGTACTGACGTACAGGGCTTTTTGCGTTTTTGTCTTCGGGAAACGTTGCTGCATTTACCCAGTTCGGGAAGCCGCCATCCATCGCTGAATGAAATCAATGATCTCTTCCGTATCATTGATATCTAACACCGGTACATGAAGTGAAAGTGAAATATCACTGGCGACCGCGATAACGTGCTCATCCAGCGTTAATTCACTAACGTCATGCCCGGCATCGCTTCGGAAAAGCAGAATTTTAGCTACCGCCTCATGCTTGAACCCCTCAACCAGCACCAGATCCAACGTTGTATGATCCATTCGGCTGACAAGATAAGCCAGATCCACCCTTTC
The DNA here is from genome assembly GCF_025564065.1 of Silvania hatchlandensis. Classification (GTDB taxonomy): domain Bacteria; phylum Pseudomonadota; class Gammaproteobacteria; order Enterobacterales; family Enterobacteriaceae; genus Enterobacter; species Enterobacter hatchlandensis. The sequence continues at coordinate 404 of NZ_JAMGZK010000040.1, forward strand.
CTCGTCCGGTGTCTCGGTCATTAATGCCCAGCGCTGCGTGCTGGCGACGATCGTTTGGGCTGCACCTGCTTTGCGGAGTTCGTAGCTATCCTTCCCCGGCTTATCAACATCCATATTGTGGTGGGTATGCTTGATAAGCCCAGGACGAATACCTCTGGCACAAAGCGCCGGAATAACGGATTTCAGCAGAGTTGTTTTTCCTGTCCCACTCCACGCAGCAATTGCTAATACAGGTGTCATGATTGCCTCTGCATATTTTGGATCGCTTCTAACGTATTTATATTAATAAATGACTGTTTCATATCACTAAAATCAACAGTGTGTCCGCCAGCCTGGCGCATAAAGACCATTACTCGCCGCTCTCCTGACGCCAGATAATCCTGTAGCACCGGTATGAGCTGACGGCTCATGAGCGCAATCGTTGGATGATCGCGCTCGCCGTCATGTACCCAGACGACGGGCGAGGCCTCTATCTGCTCAATAAAACGTGCTGCGAGGCAAGTGGGTATAAAAGGCGTATCGCAGGGACAAAACAGAAACCATTGTGCATCGGATTGCTGCATCACGGACAGCATACCGGCAAGAGGGCCGGGATAATCTGCCAGACGATCCGAATAAACGGCGTACCCACTTGCCTGATAAGTCGCAATATTTCTGTTGGCGCTGATAACCAACGTAGTGACCTGCATCTGCAATGTCTGGGCGACGTAGCACCATAAGGGTTTGCCGTTGAGTTCCTGCAAACCCTTATCTTTTCCCCCCATTCGGGATGCCTTGCCCCCGGCCAGCACCACGCCGGTGATGTTGCTTATCTCACTCAATAATGCCGCCTCTTTTATTGTGGGATTGACCCTGATAACGTGTCACTCTCAATGAAAGGAGTATTACCATGAAATGTAAACGTCTGAACGAAGTTATTGAACTCCTCCAGCCCGCCTGGCAAAAAGAGCCAGAGCTTAATCTGATGCAATTTTTACAGAAACTGGCGAAGGAGTCAGGTTATGACGGCGAGTTAACCGACCTTTCTGATGACATCCTGATCTATCATCTGAAAATGCGCGATTCCGGTAAAGATGCGGTGATCCCTGGTATTCAGAAAGACTACGAAGAGGATTTTAAAACGGCATTACTGCGCGCACGCGGTGTAATTAAAGAGTAAAAGCTTGTAAGAGCCTCCACCGGAAACGCCGTTAAATGATATCCTCAATCATTCGTATAATTTCCGGATGATCGGATGAACGACCAGGCTTTTACTTTCCAGACCTTACACCCGGATACCATAATGGATGCCCTGTTTGAACAGGGCATTCGGGTGGACTCAGGACTGACCCCATTAAACAGTTATGAAAACCGCGTCTACCAGTTCCAGGATGAGGATCGACAGCGCTTCGTGGTGAAGTTTTATCGCCCGCAGCGCTGGTCTGCTGAACAGATTCAGGAAGAGCACCAGTTTTCACTCGACCTTCTGGCCGATGATGTTCCGGTTGCTGCACCGCTTGAATTTGACCATAAGACGCTACTGACGCATCAGGGATTCTGTTTCGCCGTCTTTCCCAGCCTCGGTGGCCGACAATTTGAAGCCGATAATATCGATCAGATGGAGTGGGTTGCCCGTTATTTAGGGCGCATTCATCAGACGGGGCAGAAAAGCCGCTTTATCGCTCGCCCTACGATCGGCATTCAGGAATATCTGCTCGAACCGCGTCAGCTGTTTGAAACCGCCACCCTCATCCCCGCCGGGCTGAAAGCAGCATTTCTGACGGCGACGGACGACCTCATTAACGCTGTGATATCGCGCTGGGATGGCAACGTAAACATGCTGCGTCTGCACGGCGATTGTCACGCAGGTAATATTCTCTGGCGCGATGGGCCATTATTTGTCGATCTTGATGATGCGAGGATGGGGCCTGCTATTCAGGATCTCTGGATGCTGTTGAATGGCGATAAAGCCGAACAGCGAATGCAGCTCGAAACAATCATTGAGGCTTATGAAGAGTTTACCTCCTTCGATTCAGATGAAATTGCGCTGATAGAACCTTTACGCGCCATGCGTTTTGTTTATTATCTTGCATGGTTAATCAGGCGTTGGGACGACCCCGCGTTTCCCAGAAACTTCCCCTGGCTTACCGGAGAAGATTACTGGCGTAACCAGATATCCACATTTGTTGAACAGGTAAAGGTTCTGCAGGAACCCCCTTTGCAATTAACGCCCATGTATTAATCGAACACACCCAGGAGAGAGTTGATCATGAAAAAAATATGGCTGGCGCTGGCAGGTATGATTCTGGCTTTTAGCGCATCGGCTGCGCAGTTCACCGACGGTAAGCAGTATATTACCCTCGAAAAACCGGTTGCCGGAGAACCTCAGGTTCTCGAGTTCTTCTCATTTTACTGCCCGCACTGCTACGAGTTTGAGCAGGTTCTGCACGTTTCCGATAGCGTGAAGAAAAAGCTGCCGGAAGGCACCAAAATGACCAAATATCACGTTGAGTTTCTTGGCCCATTGGGCAAAGACCTGACTCAGGCGTGGGCGGTTGCGCAGGCGCTTGGCGTGGAAGACAAAATTACGGCCCCGATGTTTGAAGCGGTACAGAAAACTCAGACCGTACAAACCACTGCCGATATTCGCAAAGTGTTTATTGATGCGGGTATCAAAGGTGAAGAATACGATGCAGCCTGGAATAGCTTTGTCGTGAAATCACTGGTTGCTCAGCAGGAAAAAGCCGCAGCCGACCTGCAGCTGCGTGGCGTTCCAGCTATGTATGTTAACGGTAAATATCAGCTGAATATGCAGGGTATGGATACCAGCAGCATGGATATCTTTGTGCAGCAGTATGCTGACACGGTGAAATATCTGGTTGAGAAGAAGTAAAAAAAAGAAACGCCGGTCAATGACCGGCGTTGTTGTATTCCGCTTTGATGTTATCAATCAGCTTGTCTTTCTCGCTCCACACGCTATTCAGCCAGAGCTGGAAACGTCGTTTGAAGTTCTTATCGTTCACATAATCCCCGTGTAACTCCTCTGTCACAGGAATCAGGTGAATACGCACCACGATCCGCGTTAACTTTCCGCTTAACATGTCATAAAACGGCGTACTGTCATTTTCGGGATAACATAGCGTGACGTTCAGTAATTTGTCGAACTGTTGCCCCAGCACGTTAACGGCCATCGCAATCCCGGCAGCTTTCGGCGGCAGCAGGTTTTTATAAGGGGAGCGCGTCTGTTGCTGCTTCTCATCGGTAAAGCGAGAGCCTTCGACAAAATTAACAATCGTGGTGGGATGGGAACGAAACTTCTCGCAAGAGCGGCGCGTTGTTTCTACATCTTTACCACGGCGCTCAGGATGGCGAATCAGGTAACTCCGCGAATAGCGTTTCATGAACGGCATATCCAGTGCCCAGCAGGCGAGGCCAAGAAAGGGCACCCAGGCGAGCTGCTGCTTCAGAAAGTATTTGTTCATCGGAATATGTTTGCGAAAGAGCACGCATAACACCACGATGTCGGCCCAGCTATGGTGGTTGCAGATGAGCAAATACCCGTTTTTCTTATTCAGCCCGGCCAGTCCCTGAACATCCCATTTCAGATGCGGATTCAGGCGCAGCAGCACCGCCAGACCTTCACACCAGCAGTACATCATCACATTGCAGAAGGCAGAGACAGAGCGCCACACGGCGGGAACGGGAAATAGCAGTTTAATTATTCCGGCGATGATGATCGGCACAGAACAGGCGATGGTAACCAGAATAGTTAATGCGATACTTAACAGAAGTGTTATCGCAGCCAGCAATCTCGACATGATGAATGTTTTCAGGTGGTTAGCTATAATGGGTGCCTGATAAACAGACATCGGGCGCTGATTTTACCAGAAAACGAACAAAGGATGGCGCTTTAACGACGCGTGAGCGCAGATTTGCGTTTAGAGGGGAGAAAAATCCTGTCGGCCGATCCGTGCGTGGCTTATATCCACATGGAGTAAAATGTCATCAACCAGAAATATGTGATCGTGATCAAAAAGTAATTAATTGATAATAAACGGTAATTATTAAGGTCTTGATCTTACACGTGCTCTATTTTTGCACCCACCAGAAATTATTCACAAACTTATCCACAGAATCAATTTGCGAGTGATCCCGACGATCGCAAAATCTTTGCCTGTATTTTCCCTGAAAAACTGATGTTTTCATCCTTCTGTGGCATCCTTTATCTATAAATTACTCAAAGGCACGGACATTATGGTTCAGATCCCCGAAAACCCCCTTATTCTCGTCGACGGCTCTTCTTACCTGTATCGGGCGTATCATGCTTTTCCCCCTCTGACCAACAGCGCGGGGGAGCCAACAGGTGCAATGTATGGCGTGCTGAATATGCTGCGCAGTCTGATCCTGCAGTATCAGCCGAGCCATGCCGCGGTAGTCTTCGACGCGAAAGGTAAAACCTTCCGGGATGAGCTGTTTGAACATTACAAATCACACCGCCCACCAATGCCGGACGATCTGCGTGCGCAGATTGAACCCCTGCATAAAATGGTAAAAGCGATGGGGTTACCGTTAATGGCGGTGTCAGGCGTTGAGGCGGACGATGTTATCGGCACCCTGGCGCGCGAAGCGGAGAAACTCGGCCGCCCAGTGTTGATCAGCACCGGTGATAAAGATATGGCGCAGCTGGTCACTCCGGGGATCACCCTGATTAACACCATGACCAACACCATTCTTGGGCCTGAAGAGGTAGTGACTAAATATGGCGTGCCGCCAGAGCTAATCATTGATTTCCTCGCTCTGATGGGCGACTCATCCGATAACATTCCTGGCGTGCCGGGCGTGGGTGAAAAGACGGCACAGGCGCTGCTGCAGGGGCTCGGCGGGCTGGATACGCTGTATCGCGAGCAGGACAAAATCGCCGGATTAACCTTCCGCGGCGCCAAAACCATGGCCGCGAAGCTCGAGCAAAACAAAGAGGTTGCTTATCTCTCCTATCAGCTGGCAACCATTAAAACCGATGTGGAGCTGGAGCTAACCTGCGAACAGCTGGAAGTCCAACAGCCTGCCGCAGAAGAGCTGCTGGATCTGTTTAAGCAGTATGAATTCAAACGCTGGATTACCGATCTTGAAGCAGGGAAATGGCTGCAGGCGAAAGGCGTAAAACCGACGGCTAAAGCAAAAGAAACCCTTATTGTCGATGCGCAAGCGGAGCCTGAAGAAGAAGCCAGCGTGCTCTCGTTTGAAGGCTACGAAACCATCCTTGATGAAGCGCAGCTGAACAGCTGGATCGAAAAGCTGCATAACGCCCCGGTTTTTGCTTTTGATACCGAAACAGACAGTCTCGACAATATTTCCGCCAATATGGTGGGCCTTTCGTTCGCTACAGAACCCGGTGTCGCTGCCTATGTGCCGGTCGCTCACGACTATCTGGATGCCCCTGACCAGCTCTCCCGGGAGCGTGTTCTGGAACTGCTCAAGCCGATTCTGGAAGACGAAAAGGCGCTCAAGGTTGGGCAAAATCTGAAGTACGATCGCGGCATCCTGCAAAATTATGGCATTGAGCTGCGCGGTATTGCCTTCGATACCATGCTGGAGTCCTATAATCTGGATAGTGTTGCTGGTCGTCACGATATGGATTCGCTGTCGGATCGCTGGCTTAAGCATAAAACCATTACCTTTGAAGAGATCGCCGGTAAGGGCAAGAATCAGCTGACGTTTAACCAGATCGCGCTGGAAGAAGCCGGACGCTATGCTGCAGAAGATGCGGATGTCACGTTGCAGCTGCATTTAAAGATGTGGCCAAAGTTGCAAAAAGACGCCGGACCGCTGAATGTTTTCCAGCATATCGAGATGCCGCTGGTACCGGTGCTGTCCCGGATTGAGCGCAATGGCGTTAAAATCGATCCGTTCGTACTGCATAAGCACTCTGAAGAGATCGCCCTGCGTCTTGCTGAACTCGAACTAAAAGCGCACGAAATTGCCGGTGAACCCTTTAACCTTTCGTCGACTAAACAGCTGCAGACCATCCTGTTTGAAAAGCAGGGTATTAAGCCGTTGAAGAAAACCCCAGGCGGAGCGCCATCCACTTCTGAAGAGGTGCTCGAGGAGCTGGCTCTCGACTATCCTCTGCCAAAAGTGATCCTACAGTACCGCGGGCTGGCGAAGCTTAAATCGACCTATACCGATAAATTGCCGCTGATGATCAACCCGAAAACGGGCCGTGTACACACCTCCTATCACCAGGCGGTGGCTGCCACCGGGCGTCTGTCCTCTACCGATCCGAACCTGCAAAATATTCCGGTGCGTAATGAAGAAGGGCGTCGTATTCGTCAGGCGTTTATTGCCCCGCAGGATTACGTCATTGTCTCTGCTGACTACTCGCAGATTGAGCTGCGGATCATGGCGCACCTTTCTCGCGATAAAGGTCTTCTGACTGCCTTTGCCGAAGGACAGGATATTCACCGGGCAACGGCGGCCGAAGTCTTCGGCATGTCACTGGACAGCGTGACTGGCGAGCAGCGCCGCAGTGCAAAAGCGATTAACTTTGGCCTGATCTATGGCATGAGCGCCTTTGGTCTTTCCCGCCAGCTCAATATTCCGCGTAAAGAGTCGCAGAAGTACATGGATCTCTATTTCGAACGCTATCCGGGGGTGCTGGAATATATGGAGAGCACTCGCGCGCAGGCGAAAGAAAAAGGCTATGTCGAAACGCTGGAAGGGCGTCGTCTCTACCTGCCGGACATCAAATCCAGTAATGCTGCCCGCCGGGCAGGGGCTGAACGTGCAGCCATCAACGCCCCGATGCAGGGAACGGCGGCCGATATCATCAAACGTGCGATGATCGCCGTTGATGCCTGGCTGGAGAACGATCGCCCGCGGGTGCGGATGATCATGCAGGTACACGATGAACTGGTGTTTGAAGTGCATAAAGACGATCTGGAATCCGTCTCGAAAAAGATCCATGAACTGATGGAAAACAGCGTGAAGCTGGACGTGCCATTGCTGGTGGAAGTGGGCAGTGGTGAAAACTGGGATCAAGCTCACTAGGTGTTTACGTTACTTGCGCTTTTCTGTAACTAAACAACATAACTAAGAGCATTTTGTGATGATCATTAGAATTCCCTATGTAAAGAATGAAAAAAAACTACAAAAAGTACTTTGTGTGTAGTCTAAAAAAGAGTAGAGTTATTCGCGTAGGGTACAGAGGTAAGATGTTCTATCTTTCAGACCTTTTACTTCACGTAATCGGATTTGGCTGAATATTTTAGCCGCCCCAGTCAGTAATGACTGGGGCGTTTTTTATTGCGGCAAAGAAAAAATATCCGCAAAAAAAAGCGCGGACATCGCCGCGCTTATCTTTATTCTTCCGCTTCTGTCGCGGGTTCCAGGTCGTTATACCAGCCATCCAGCTTCTGGCGCAGTTTGTCCACACCCAGCTTTTTCAGCGAGGAGAAAGGCTCAACCTGCACATCACCGTTAAACGCCAGCACCGCCTCACGCACCATATTTACCTGCGCTTTGCGCGCTCCGCTTGCCAGCTTATCGGCTTTCGTTAATAGCACCAGCACGGCAATTTCGCTTTCCACCGCCCAGTGGATCATCTGCTGATCGAGATCTTTAAGCGGATGGCGGATATCCATCAGAATCACCAGCCCTTTCAGGCACTGACGTTTTTCCAGATATTCACCCAGCGCGCGCTGCCACTTAAGCTTCATCTCTTCCGGTACTTGCGCATAGCCATAACCCGGTAAATCCACCAGGCGTTTACCCTCTGCAACTTCGAAGAGGTTAATCAGCTGCGTACGGCCAGGGGTTTTTGAGGTACGCGCCAGGCTTTTCTGGTTGGTCAGCGTATTCAACGCGCTGGATTTACCTGCGTTAGAACGGCCAGCAAAAGCAACCTCAATACCCGTATCGGAGGGCAAATGGCGTATATCAGGCGCACTGGTGACAAAATGCGTCTGTTGATAATTCCAGTTAGTCACGGGTTCTTCTCCAAAATCTTAATGTTGAGGGGATTATACCTGAACGCGGGCAAAAGGCTTTTCACATCGGCAAATGACTGTAAGCATTAACCACAGGTTTTGTAGGATATATGCCATCCAAAGTATGAGAGATTTAAGAGAAATCGCAGGGTAATTAAAAACCAAAACCATGTAAATCAAACAATTACTTATTAGGTCTAATCTGAAAATGGTCGCTAATCGGCTTTTGTGGCTTGTACGTTTAGCCGGAGAAGGTAAAGTAGCGGTCAACGGCGGGGATGCCAACAGGAATCGGACTTAAGGATAAGGGTCAGGAGCGCCAGGAGGCGAAGACACAGGACAGTCAGGAAGACAGGCGCCAGGAGGCGTTGTTAAAAGGAAAAGGATTGTATCAGGGACGGTACCTGCTGAAGGAAAAACAGGGTTAGTTGAAGGCAAACAGGGATTGTCAGACCCGTTAAGGGTTGTGGGTCAAGAAAAAAGGCGACAGATTGCTCTGTCGCCTTTTTTCTTTGCTTGCTTTCTGCTAGATTTCGCCGCAATTCTATACTAATGAAAACGGCTTAAGATAAGACATCATGAAAAAACCGACTTCCGCCCCGCGTGGCAAAAGCTCCGCAAAAGCGCACCGTAAATCTCGCGAAGAACTGAACATAGAAGCGCGCGATCGCAAACGCGATAAAAAGCATCGTGGTCACGCTGCGGGCAGTCGCGCGAGTGGTGAATCTTCAGGTACTTCCGGGAAAAGTGCTCAGCAAGCAAAAGACCCGCGCATCGGCAGCAAAACCCCGATTCCTCTGGGCGTAACTGACGCACCAGTGACCAAGCAGCACAAACCGAAGAGCGAGAAACCTATGCTTTCACCGCAGGCTGAGCTGGATTTGCTGGAGAATGATGAGCGCCTGGACGCGCTGCTGGAACGTCTTGAAGCGGGCGAAGCCCTGAATGCTGAAGAGCAGTCCTGGGTTGATGCCCGCCTGGATCGCATCGATGAGCTGATGCAGCAGCTTGGCCTCTCTTACGATGATGAAGACGAAGAAGAAGAAGACGAAAAGCAGGAAGACATGATGCGTCTCCTGAAAGGTGGAAACTAACATTTGCACCCGGTGGGCTTAACAGTCCTGCTTATAACCCTTCCGGTTATATGTTATCTGGTGTGGTTATTCGTTAAACTACGGCGGTTGTCGCGGCGACAGAAGTGGCTTCGCACCCGAGTTCTGGCACGCACTGGTGCCAGAACGGGCCGCCGTATACGAACGCGACACCAACGGAAGGAGTGAGCATGTCTGTACCAACCATCGACTTTGATCTGGCCCTGATCCAGAAATATAACTATTCCGGGCCACGCTATACCTCTTATCCCACCGCGCTCGAGTTTTCCGACGCCTTCGGTGAGCCGCAATTCCAGCAGGCGGTGGCGCGTTATCCAGACCGTCCGCTTTCGCTTTACGTCCATATTCCGTTCTGCCACAAGCTTTGTTATTTCTGCGGCTGCAATAAAATTGTGACCCGCCAGCAGCATAAAGCGGATCAGTATCTGGATGCGCTTGAGCAAGAAATCCTCCATCGTGCGCCACAATTTGCGGGTCGCCACGTCAGCCAGCTGCACTGGGGCGGCGGAACGCCAACCTACCTCAATAAAGCGCAAATCAGCCGCCTGATGGATCTGCTGCGGGAAAACTTCCGCTTCAATGCGGATGCGGAAATCTCAATTGAAGTCGACCCGCGTGAAATCGAGCTGGACGTCATTGATCATTTGCGTGCGGAAGGCTTTAACCGTCTGAGTATGGGCGTGCAGGACTTCAACAAAGAAGTACAACGGCTGGTGAATCGCGAGCAGGATGAAGCATTCATCTTTGCGCTGCTCAACCATGCTCGTGATATTGGCTTCACTTCCACCAATATTGACCTGATTTACGGTTTGCCTAAGCAGACAGCGGAAAGCTTTGCCTTCACGCTGAAGCGCGTGGCAGAGCTGAACCCGGATCGCCTGAGCGTGTTTAACTATGCGCATCTGCCGACGCTGTTTGCGGCCCAGCGTAAAATCAAAGATGCCGACCTGCCTACTGCCCAGCAAAAGCTGGATATTTTGCAGGAAACCATTACCTCGTTGACTGAGACGGGCTATCAGTTTATCGGCATGGATCACTTTGCCCGTCCGGATGACGAGCTGGCGATTGCCCAGCGCGATGGCGTCCTGCATCGTAACTTCCAGGGTTATACCACCCAGGGCGATACCGATCTGCTGGGTATGGGCGTCTCAGCCATCAGCATGATTGGCGACTGCTATGCGCAGAACCAGAAAGAGCTGAAGCACTATTATCAGCAGGTGGATGATACCGGCAACGCCCTGTGGCGCGGGATCGCGCTAACCCGCGACGACTGCATCCGGCGGGATGTGATTAAAGCGCTGATCTGCAATTTCTGCCTCGATTTTTCGGCGGTGGAACGCGAGTGGGATTTAGTCTTTAGCGACTACTTTGCCGATGACCTGAAGCTGCTGGCACCGCTGGCGAAAGATGGGCTGGTGGAGGTGACTGATACGGCTATTGAGGTTACGCCTAAAGGCCGGTTGCTGATCCGCAACATTTGCATGTGTTTTGATGCCTATCTGCGCCAGAAAGCGCGCATGCAGCAGTTTTCTCGCGTCATTTAGCGGTACTGCCCGGTAGCGCTAACGCTTACCGGGCCTGCAACTCATCACTCGTTTACTCCATTCCCAACTCTTTAAGCTTACGCGTCAGGGTATTGCGCCCCCAGCCGAGCAAGCGGGCCGCTTCCTGCTTATGGCCCTGTGTATGCCGCAGCGCGGTGGTGAGCAGCGTGCGCTCCATCTCGGGCTGCGCCTCGGATAACAGGTTTTGATGACCGGAACGTAGCGCCCGATCGGCCCATTGCGCCAGCAGCGTTGCCCAGCTGTCAGGCAGTGTCTGGCCGGTACTGCTCTCAGGAACATGGGTTTCGAAGAGTTCAGGGGGAAGATCCTGAATCAACACTTCCTGACCCGCGGCCATCACCGTTAACCAGCGACAGGTATTTTCCAGCTGACGCACGTTGCCTGGCCACGCCAGACGCGTCAGCGCGGCTTCCGTTTCTGCGTGCAACAGTTTGGCTTCGACACCCAGCTCGCGTGCCGCATCCTGCAGGAAATGGCGCGCCAGACGCGGGATATCTTCCCGACGCTCGCGCAGCGGCGGCAGGTGCACGCGGATCACGTTCAGACGGTGGAACAAATCCTCACGGAATTTCCCCTCCTGAACGCGTAGCTCCAGGTTCTGGTGGGTGGCGGCAATAATACGCACGTCAACTTTTACCGGTGCATAGCCGCCCACACGGTAAAACTGGCCATCTGCCAGTACGCGCAGCAGGCGAGTCTGTACATCGAGCGGCATATCGCCGATCTCGTCCAGGAAGAGCGTCCCGCCGTCGGCCTGCTCAAAGCGCCCCTGGCGAATGGTGTTCGCGCCGGTAAAGGCCCCTTTTTCGTGACCAAACAGCTCGGACTCAATCAAGTCCTTAGGGATCGCCGCCATATTCAGGGCGATAAACGGTGCTTTCGTACGCGGGCTGTGGCGATGCAGGGCATGCGCGACCAGCTCTTTCCCGGTTCCCGACTCACCGTTAATAAGCACGCTGATCGACGAGCGCGACAGACGACCAATAATGCGAAACACATCCTGCATGGCCGGCGCTTCGCCAATGATATCCGTCGTCGGGCCGAACACCGGTGCGTTACGCGGCTGCTGCTGTTCCTGATAGTGGCTGATCGCACGCTCAACCAGCGCCACCGCTTCGTCGATATCAAAGGGTTTTGGCAGATAATCAAACGCGCCCTGCTGATAGGCGCTGACGGCTGCATCCAGATCGGAATGTGCGGTCATTATGATGACCGGAAGCATCGGGTGACGCTGTTTAATCTGTTTTAACAGCGCCAGACCGTCCATACCCGGCATGCGGATATCGGACAGCAGGACATCCGGTGTTTTGGTGGTGAGGGCATCGAGCACCTCAGCACCGCTTTCAAAAGTGGTGCAGTTTAATCCTGCGCCAGTCAGTGCCCGTTCAAGCACCCAGCGGATGGAGCTATCGTCATCAACTACCCAGACTATCCCTCGTTGCATAACTTAACCCTCTATTTCCTGATTGGCAGGTAAACCGAAAACTCGGTATGACCCGGCCAACTGGTAAATTCAATTTTGCCGGAATGCTGATCTATCAAATTGCGGGCAATCGATAATCCAAGCCCGGTCCCGCCTTCACGGCCGCTGACCATCGGGTAAAACAGCGTGTCCTGTAAATGGGAGGGAATGCCCGGGCCGTTATCCTGAACGTCAATACGTGCCGCCAGACGGTAGCGCACGCCGTGTAAGGTGAGCTGGAACGCAGTGCGGGTGCGCAGCACAATTTCGCCGCCTTCTGCGCCTAAAGCCTGCAGGGCATTACGCACAATATTGAGTAATACCTGCTCTATCTGGTCGGGATCGTGAGGCAGTTCCGGCAGACTTGGATCGTAGTCACGCACCAGCCTGACATTATCCGGCAGTTCCATCGACACCAGCTTAACGACGCGCTCTGCCACTTTGTGAATGCTTTCAGTAACGTGCATCCCCGGCTGTTGTGGGCCGAGCAGGCGGTCCACCAGGTTACGCAGCCGGTCAGCCTGTTCGATGATGACGTTGGTGTATTCCGCCAGCGCCGGGTCGGGCAGGGCTTTGGTTAGCAGCTGTGCTGCACCGCGCAGGCCGCCGAGCGGGTTTTTAATTTCATGCGCCAGGCCACGCACCAGATCGCGGGCCGCAATCTGCTGGGCATGCTGGAGTTGCTCCTGACTCAGGCGCCGCTGGTTATCCATCGGTGCCATTTCCAGCAGGATCAGCCCTTCCGGCAGCCGCTGTGCGGTCAGGGACAGAATATGCGAGCGACCGTCGATCACCAGCGTGACTTCGTTATCCGTAAACCCTTGCCCCGCTTGCAGGCTTTCCTGCATCAGGCCAATGTTCAAAGAAAAATAACTCAACAGCTCGGGAAGCGGCGCGCCAAACAGCTTGCGTGAACTTTGGGCAAGCAGCTGCTGGGCTGCGGGATTGGCGTAATGCACGGCCAGATCGTCGTCGACCAGTAAAATGCTGTTGATAAGAGAATTGAGGATCTGCCCAGCATCGGGCAGGGTGCCAGTTGCCATACAGCAGTCTCCTGGAGTTGATTGCACTAATTTAGTGCAGTATAGCGTTTCTGACGAAAAAAGCGCGTGAAATCAGCTTGTTGGTGGTGAAAAAAGCCCATCCGAAGATGGGCTGAAAAGTTTCCACGGCAACAAAAAAACGGCTATCGATATCGCGCTGAAAAACGTCGCGCGACATCGTTTAAAGATTAAACGCTGTAGTAAAGTTCGAACTCAACCGGGTGTGGCGTCATGCGAACACGGTCGTTCTCTTCGATACGCAGGCCGATGTAAGCATCGATTGCTTCATCAGTGAACACGCCGCCAGCAGTCAGGAACTCACGGTCTGCGTCCAGCGCCTGCAGTGCTTCTTCCAGAGAACCGGCAACCTGTGGGATCTCTTTCGCTTCTTCTGGCGGCAGGTCGTACAGGTTTTTGTCCATGGCTTCGCCCGGGTGGATCTTGTTCTTGATACCGTCCAGACCCGCCATCAGCAGTGCTGCGAAGCACAGGTACGGGTTAGCCGCTGGATCCGGGAAGCGTACTTCGATACGACGCGCTTTCGGAGACGCAACCACCGGGATACGGATAGACGCAGAACGGTTACGGGCAGAGTACGCCAGCATAACGGGTGCTTCGTAGCCTGGGACCAGACGTTTGTAAGAGTTGGTGGTTGGGTTCGCCAGGGCGTTGATCGCTTTAGCGTGCTTGATTACGCCACCGATGTAGAACAGTGCCTGCTCGGACAGACCGGCATATTTGTCACCAGAGAACAGGTTTACGCCGTTCTTGGACAGGGACATGTGGCAGTGCATACCGGAACCGTTATCGCCAAACATTGGTTTTGGCATAAAGGTCGCGGTTTTACCGAAACGGTGCGCAACGTTGTGAACAACGTATTTGTAGATCTGAATTTCGTCCGCTTTCTTGGTCATGGTGTTGAAACGGGTGGCGATTTCGTTCTGGCCAGCTGTTGCAACTTCATGGTGGTGCGCTTCAACAACCAGGCCCATCTCTTCCATGATCAGACACATGGTAGAACGGATGTCCTGTGAAGAATCGACCGGAGGAACCGGGAAGTAACCGCCTTTCACCGCAGGACGGTGGCCTTTGTTGCCGCCTTCGTATTTGGTGGAGGAGTTCCATGCGCCTTCGATATCATCGATAGCAACGTGAGAACCGGAAGTGGTCGCACCAAAACGGATGTCGTCAAACAGGAAGAACTCTGGCTCTGGCCCGAACAGAACGGTGTCTGCGATACCAGTAGAGCGCAGGTACTCTTCAGCGCGTTTTGCGATAGAGCGTGGGTCGCGGTCGTAGCCCTGCAGCGTGCCTGGCTCGAGGATGTCGCAACGGATGATCAGGGTAGACTCTTCGAAGAACGGGTCAATGAGCGCGGTAGATGCATCTGGCATCAGAACCATGTCAGATTCGTTGATACCTTTCCAGCCGCCAATCGAGGAGCCGTCAAACATTTTGCCTTCTTCAAAGAATTCGGCATTTACCTGATGAGCAGGAATAGTGACGTGCTGTTCTTTACCTTTGGTATCAGTGAAGCGCAGATCAACAAACTTCACTTCATGTTCGTTCAGCATCGTCAAAACGTGTTCAGCGGACATACGTACTCTCCAGATTGGTCATTGTCGTCGTGGTAACGAGGTCTTCAAATTCTGTGTAAGGCAGGCGTTGTTGCCTTTTTTTGCCGTATTTTTACTAAGCGAAATCTGTGCCAACTTTTAAAACACCCCAAAAAGGCGTTATCATGCACGCCATAGTGCAAAAGGGCTGCACCATGATGGTTTTGTTGCACCAGTATAGTGCTTCAATGTGAACATTGGGCACCATATTGGTGCAATTTATGTTAAGGCGCCCCTTTACCGCTCCGTGAAAGCGATCACAAAGCATCTCTGCAATACTTGTTTGCGGGGGATGTTTGTGATCCTGTTTTGTAGTGCGCTTAATCCGTGTACAATAACGCGCTATTTCTAAATGCCTGAGGCAAAGTTGTGATCGAAAATCTGCGTAATATCGCCATCATCGCGCACGTTGACCATGGTAAAACTACCCTGGTTGATAAGCTGCTGCAGCAATCCGGTACCTTCAGTAATGAGCGTGCTGAAGCCACCGAACGCGTGATGGACTCCAACGATTTGGAGAAAGAGCGTGGGATTACCATCCTCGCTAAAAACACCGCTATCAAATGGAATGACTACCGTATCAACATCGTTGATACCCCTGGGCACGCCGACTTCGGTGGTGAAGTTGAACGTGTAATGTCCATGGTAGACTCCGTTCTGCTGGTCGTTGACGCAATGGATGGCCCAATGCCGCAGACGCGCTTCGTAACCAAAAAGGCGTTTGCCCATGGTTTGAAGCCAATCGTGGTTATCAACAAAGTTGACCGTCCTGGCGCGCGTCCTGACTGGGTTGTGGATCAGGTCTTCGACCTGTTCGTTAACCTGGACGCAAGCGACGAGCAGCTTGATTTCCCAATCATCTATGCATCTGCATTGATGGGTATCGCGGGTAACGACCACACTGATATGGCGGAAGACATGACCCCGCTGTACCAGGCGATCGTTGACCACGTTAAAGCACCAAGCGTTGACCTTGATGGTCCGTTCCAGATGCAAATTTCCCAGCTGGATTACAACAACTACGTTGGCGTAATCGGTATTGGCCGCATCAAACGCGGTAAAGTGAAGCCTAACCAGCAGATCACTGTCATCGACAGCGAAGGTAAATCACGTAACGGTAAAGTCGGTAAAGTACTGACTCACCTCGGTCTGGAGCGTATTGAATCCACCGAAGCCGAAGCGGGCGATATCATTGCTATCACCGGTCTGGGCGAGCTGAACATCTCCGACACCCTTTGCGATCCGCAAAACGTTGAAGCGCTGCCAGCACTGTCCGTTGATGAACCGACTGTAACCATGTTCTTCAACGTCAACACCTCTCCGTTCTGTGGCAAAGAAGGTAAATACGTTACCTCTCGTCAGATCCTTGACCGCCTGAACAAAGAGCTGGTGCACAACGTGGCACTGCGTGTTGAAGAAACCGAAGATGCGGACGCGTTCCGTGTATCCGGTCGTGGCGAGCTGCACCTGTCTGTGCTTATCGAAAACATGCGTCGTGAAGGCTTCGAACTGGCTGTGTCCCGTCCGAAAGTAATCAACCGCATGATCGATGGCCGTATGCAAGAGCCGTTCGAGAACGTAACGCTGGATATCGAAGAACAGCACCAGGGTTCTGTGATGCAGGCAATGGGCGAGCGTAAGGGCGATGTCAAAGACATGATCCCTGACGGCAAAGGCCGTATTCGTCTGGATTACCTGATTCCGGCACGTGGCCTGATCGGCTTCCGTACCGAGTTCATGACCATGACCTCCGGTACCGGTCTGCTGTACTCCACCTTCAGCCACTACGATGACGTTAAACCGGGTGAAATCGGCCAGCGCCAGAACGGCGTGCTGATCTCTAACGGCCAGGGTAAAGCAGTTGCGTTTGCACTGTTCAGCCTGCAGGACCGCGGTAAGCTGTTCCTGGGTCACGGTGCAGAAGTTTACGAAGGCCAGATCATCGGTATTCACAGTCGTTCTAACGACCTGACTGTAAACTGCCTGACCGGTAAGAAACTGACCAACATGCGTGCTTCCGGTACTGACGAAGCCACCACGCTGGTTCCAGCACAGAAAATGTCCCTTGAGCAGGCTCTGGAATTTATCGATGACGACGAACTGGTAGAAGTAACCCCTACCTCCGTACGTATCCGTAAACGTCACCTGACCGAGAACGACCGTAAACGTGCAGGCCGTGGTCCTCGCGACTAATACGTAGCCTCATTGAGGTAGCGTAGGCCAGGTGAGCGTTATGGCCACCTGCAAAGCAAAAAGCCGCTGATATTCAGCGGCTTTTTTTTAGAACGAATAACGTAACCCTAAGCGAATACGGTACTGCTCGCGGTTGTAATCATCCCAGCGGTCCAGCCACTGAAGCTCCATGTACGGCATCCAGTTGCGATCAATTTTATAGCTAAATTTATTCGTGATTTCCCAGTGATGGTCTTGGCCATTTTTGCTGTGGTAATCATTCACTAGCTGGAAGAAGTGCGGCTCAAAGGTGTAGAAAAACATATCGGTTAATTTGAAGTTCCAGTAATTGGCAAACTCATGGGTATCATTTTTATCCATCTCACCGTTGAAGTCGGGCGTATCGTAATTATTGTGGTTGTAGCGATAGCGAAACGTCAGATTAAACCAGTCAACGAATTTATAGTTAGTGTCCAGGTAAATCGCGCCACCGGAGCCATTGCTGCTGTCGTTAATCAATCCGCCTGGCTGGAAGGTCAGCTTATTGGTAGGCCTGAATAACGGATACCAGCCTTCAATCTCGTTATAGCTATGTTTCAGTTCATCCCATTTCCCCACGTTGTAGGCGTTGGTAAACATCAGCCCCGCGCCCATATCAAAGTTATATCCGGCACGCAGGATAACTTCATGCAGTTCAGAGGCGGTGTTATAGGCTTCACGTGTTTCGACATAGGCTCCGGAAAATGCCGGGCATGAAATCGATGAAATCAGTAAAGCTGTGGCTATTTTTTTCATAATTCTTCCCTGTGTCAGATACAAAAGGGCCGCCCCTCCTGTCAGACAGAAAGGGAATACCGGCTGGATTTCAATTTATAAAGTGATGGCTGGTGCTTTATTTTCGTGGGTCATTTCGGTCACCGGCGTAGGGTGTTTTTTTCGTTTCCCAATCTCCTCAATAATAAAAGCGAAGCGCGCTTCGTTGAGCTTATAAAACAATCCCATGGTGATGGCAGCGATAATTGCCAGGCCACATGGCCAAAGAAATATCAGCTGACGCAGGCCGAGCAGGGTGCCTGCGCTTTGTACCGCGTGGGGAATGTAGCCAATCTGTGTCAGCATAATGCCCGGAAGGAATCCGGCGAGCGCGGCGGAGATTTTTCGTGAAAACGTATAGCCGGTATAAACCGATCCTTCAGCGCGGATCCCGGTTTTCCACTCGCCGTAATCGACAGTATCGGGAACCAGCGCCCAGTTCAGGCTGTTCACAAATGCCGTGCCGAAAAACGCCATGCAGGAAAACAGCACAAACGACAGCGAACTGCTTCCCCAGATAAAGTTCAGCACGTCGCCAACAGCCCACAGGGTCAGCCCGCCCAGGTAAACCTGCTTTTTACCAAAGCGCTTCACCGCACCGGGGACCAGGAAAACGCCCACCAGAATGCAGCCCATGCTGAAAAAACCCATCCACGACAGCAGATGAATATCGTTAAGCACGTACTGGGTGTAATAGACCTGAATCGCCAGCTTGATGTTAAAAGCCGCCAGCGTACACAGATTGGCGATGCACAGCACCAGCAGTGGCGGGTTGCGGAAAATCGCGCAGAACGACTTCATGATGCTGGGCTTGTGGTGAGTGGGCGTGACCTCGACGTAGCGCTCCTTGACGCCGCTATAGCACCACCACATGCAGAACAGCCCAAGGGTCACAAACAGCAAGGCCGCCACCAGATAACCCAGCGACGACTGGCTGACGAATAGCGCCTGTATCGGCATAAAGCCCACGGTACAAAGCAACAGCCCAATCGTTGCGCCGCCCTGACGCCAGGCGGCCAGGTGCGCACGCTCGTTAGGATTTTTGGTGATCGCGGGCACCATGGCGCCGTAGGAGCAGTTCATCAGACTGTAGAACAGACCAAACGTCATAAACAGCACGGTGGCGATCGCCGTTTTCACCGTCAGGCTAAAGTCGTTCGCCAGAAACTGCGCCGCGGCGACCAGCGCCACCGGGACGGAGGCGTACAAAATAAATGGCCTGAACTTTCCCCGTTCAGCAATACTACGCCGTGAATCCAGCAGCACACCGGTCAGCATATCAGTGAAGGCGGTGAAGAATTTCGCCACCAGAAAGATAATGCCGCCGTAAAACGCCGGCATGCCCAGTTCATCGGTGTAAAACTTCAGCAGGTACAGCGTGCCGATACACAGCATCAGGTTCGAGCCAAAATCGCCCATTCCGTAGGCGCACTTCTCGCGCAGGCTCAGCTTTAGGGTTAACGGATCAGTGTTGTGGTTCATAGTCGATCCTCATAGCGCCCCTAAGGGCGCTATTTCAAAGTCATTCAGGCCGGACGTTTACGCAGCTCTATCTCTTCAACGATGCGCACGTACATCTTTTCGTTGAGGTTATAGAAGCACCCCATCGCCACGATGGTGACCACCGCCAGGATGCTGGGGTAGATGAAGATCAGCTGGCGTAATCCTTCCACCGTTCCGGCAGATTGCACCACGTTGGGCACATAGCCGATTTGGGTCAGCATGATGCCGGGGAAGAATCCTGCCAGCGCCTGCGACACCTTACGAAAGAAGGTAAATCCGGTGTAGACCGTTCCCTCTGAGCGCACGCCGGTACGCCACTCACCGTATTCAACCGTATCGGAAACCAGCGCCCAGTTAAGGCTGTTAACGAACGCGGAGCCGAAGAACGCCAGGCATGAGAACGCGACAAAGCTGACCGAACCGCCGCCAAAGAAGTAGTTCAGGAGATCGCCTGCCACCCAGATCAGCAGTCCGCTGATATAGACTTTTTTCTTGCCGAAACGGCGCACCGCACCAGGCATCATAAAGACGCCGATAAAGATGCAGCCCATGCTGAAGAAGCCCATATACGACAGCAAAATGGGATCGTTTAGCACGTACTGCGTGTAGTAAACCTGAATCGCCAGCTTGACGTTAAACGCGCCCAGCGTGCACAGGTTAGCAATACACAGGATAAACAGCGGTCGGTTGCCCGCGATGGCGCGGAACGACTGCAACAACCCTGGCTTCTGCGTCGGATACGCGGGCTGCATTTCGACGTAACGCTCCTTCACGCCGCGATAGCACCACCACATAAAGAACAGCCCGAACAGCGAGAAGAGGGTCGCGGCAAAGACATACCCAAGCTGGTCATTGCCTTCGATCAAGTTCATCACCGGCACAAAACCCACGGTGCACAGCAGCAGACCGAGCGTCGCACCGCCCTGACGCCATGCCGCCAGCGAGGCGCGCTCGTCCGGATTTTTAGTGATGGCAGGCACCATCGCGCCATACGAACAGTTCATCATGCTAAAGAACAGGCCATACAACATGAACAGAATGGTCGCCATCACCGTTTTACCGGTCATTTCAAAAGGCGTACCGACAAAGTTGGCGATTGCCAGCAGCGTGACCGGGAACGCGGCATACAGCACGAAAGGACGGAACTTGCCCTTTGGCCCAATCTTGCGCCGCGAGTCGAGCATGATCCCGGTGCCCATATCGGTAAAGGCGGTAAAGAACTTGGCGATCAAAAAGATAATGCCGCCGTAGGTGCCCGGTAAGCCCAGCACATCGGTGTAGAATTTCAACAGATACAGTGTGCCGATATCCAGCAGGATGTTGGAACCCAGATCGCCCATCCCATAGGCGAGTTTTTCTTTAAACGGCAACCGTAGAGTTGCCGGATCAGATGATGTTTGACTCATTATTATTCTCCGTCTGCCCGCAGGTTTGCCTGCGGGCGAGCCTTATCAAATATGACGTAAGGTATCGAACAGGTCGGCCCATTCGCTGTGCTGGCGGTAAAACACCGGCGGTTTGCCGAGTGGCGCATCAACGGTCACTTCACCGCCCCGATGTGTTTCGCCGGTCCACGCATTTACCCAGCTGTCCTGCGGCAGATACAACGTCCAGTTACGGCGGCCCTCTTCATGCACCGGGGCCACCAACAGATCGCGGCCAAACAGGTACTGGTATTTCAGCGTGTAGGCCTGCGCGTCGTCCTCGTAATGCAGGAACAGCGGGCGCATCACCGGCAGGCCGCTTTTGGCGTTCTGCGCGACGGCATCTTTGATGTAGGGTTTTAGGGTGGTAAAGACGGTGGTCATCCGCGCGAAGTGGGCAATGGTCTCGGCGTCGGCGTCAAACTGCCAGTTATCGCCGGGCCGATTACCTTCATGGGTGCGCATCATCGGCGTGAAAGCGCTGAAGTCACACCAGCGCAGCAGTAGCTCTTTGCTGCGCTTCATGTCGAACAGAGTGGTGTAACCGCCGATGTCGCTGTGGTGCAGCCCGTGTCCGGTCATCGCCAGCGACAGTGCCGCCGGAACCACCGAGGCCAGCCCGTCATCCAGACTCCAGTCGACGTTCTGATCGCCTGCCCACATCATCACCGAGTGCTTCTGGCTGCCGGTATAGCCCGCGCGCATAAAGAACAGGATTTCTCCGAGCTTGCCGGTCTCCTCCAGCGCTTCGTAGTTACATTTTGCCCACAGTGCAGGCCAGGCGTTATGCATGATCTCCGCGCTCACGCCGTTGTGCAGGAAGGTATCAGTCGGGAGATATTCGCCAAAATCAGCCATCCAGCCGCCGCAGCCCAGCGCGA
Source organism: Silvania hatchlandensis (assembly GCF_025564065.1). Taxonomy (GTDB): domain Bacteria; phylum Pseudomonadota; class Gammaproteobacteria; order Enterobacterales; family Enterobacteriaceae; genus Enterobacter; species Enterobacter hatchlandensis. The sequence continues at coordinate 21,959 of NZ_JAMGZK010000040.1, forward strand.
TCAAATTCTTTTTGATCACCTCTTTGTACCATTCGTAGGCTTGCGGATTGGTCAGGTCGATCACGCCCGCGTAGAACTCGCCGAATTCGACGTGGTAATCCTTACCGTGAGCGTCTTTGGTCAGATAGCCACGACGAGAGGCCTCTTCGCACAAATCTTTATCGCTGGCGAGGTACGGGTTGATGTAGGAGAGGAACTGCACGCCTTCGCCGTTCCAATGCGGGATGCGTTCATCAAGTTGCGAATACAGCTCGCTGTTCCACTTCCAGTTCCACATCACGCGCTTGCCGAAAGAGGTCATTCGAATGCCGGACCAGTCCTGCGCCCAGATGCCGTTGACCTTCACGCCGCCGTTTCGCATGGTGTCCAGCTTTTGCTGGCAAACCTCGGTCCCGCCCTGAATGCCGAGCGTCACGCCGTCATAAACCCAGTCCGGTAGCTCAGGCTGACGGCCCAGCAGCCCGGTCAGTTTTTCCAGTAGGTCGACGTAGTTTTCTGCACATTCGAAGCGCAGCGTGGCATTATCTTCCCAGAAGGCCAGCTCGTGGAATTCGGGGGCGCTAAAGTCGAAATTCATATAGCAGCTGTTGTCGACGTGGCAGTAATACTTCTGCGTACTGACGAATGTCGGCTGCGGGAAGAAGGTCCAGTAATAGTCGCCGCCCGCGTTCTCTTTGCAGTCGGCCTGCCAGGTGACGTAGGTCTGCTTGTTACGTCCCACACCCTGTTCGCTGGTCCACAGCGGGAACGGCTTGCCGCGGAGGTCAAAATAAGAGAACTGTTCGCCGCAGCCGTAGATATGATCTTCGGGCTGGGCTGCCAGTCGTAGCCAGATACGATTGTGGCTGGTGGCGTCATTTTTTAATTTTAGCTCGAGGCGCCCCTGCTTATCGGTGCCAACCAGCAGCGTGGCGCTGACCGTATCGCCGCGGGTAAATCGGATCGCCCAGCCCGCGCTTTGCGCGGCGATCGTGGCTTCGGTCAGGGTAATCTTTTCGTTGAGCTTGTCTTTGATGCTGAAATTGCCGCGAAACATTTCAATGTCCGCTTCGCCTGCGCCAATCCACAGGCACGGGGTTTCAACGGTATGCGATAAAATCAGGCGGTCTTGAAAGCTGAGCGTGAAGCCGTTATCCGTATTTTTCAGAGCAATATTGTGTAGGGTACTCATAAGATCTCCATCCATCCGGAAGGTTTATTATTTGGCCTGGCTATCCAGCAATCCGGCGGCAACCGCAGGCGCTAATCCCGGAGCCAGCGGCAAACGCGGGATCACCAGGCAGTGCAGCAGGTGATAAATATCCTGCTTGCCGTCCCAGACTTTTGTCGTCACTTCGTTATTGGTGTCCAGCTCCTGCCACCAGGAACCGTTTTCGTAATCCATTAGGTACTTGATGCAGTACTCCCACCACGTTTGATACCAGGTTTCGTACTGTGCCTCGCCGGTAATGGTATACAACGCATAGGCTGTGCCCATCGCCTCGACGATAGGCCAGCGCACGCGCTCGCGGACGATAGGCTTGCCGTCCCAGCCCACGGAGTAGACAAAGCCGTCGGCCCCGTCCGGTGCCCAGGCATCGCGGATCGTCGCGTGGAACAATCCTTTAGCATCTTCCAGCAGCCACTCCGGCGGCGTTTCAAAGCGAGCCTCCAGCGCGGCGCGCAGGTGCAGCATCAGGCGGCCCCATTCGATCCAGTGGCCCGGCGTACCGCCGTAGGCGCGGAAGCGGTGGGCAGGGTTATCTATGTTGTAATCGCGAATCGGGTTCCAGCGAGTGTCGAAATGCTCGTTGACGCGATACTCACCTTTGCGCGCCACGTCGTGAATAATCACCGAAGTGATGCGCAGGGCGCGGTCGAGCCATTTCCTGTCGTGGGTCACGTCGTACACAATCAAGAACGCTTCCACCGCGTGCATATTGGCGTTACCGCCGCGGTAATTCTCGGTTTTGCTGAAGGCTTCATCCCAGGACTCCAGGCACATCTGCTCCTGTTCGCTCCAGAAGTATTTTTCGATGACCTCGATGGCGTCGTCCAACAGCTGGCGGGCTTTGGGGTGGCCAGTGGTCACCGCGCTGGCCGCGCCGAGCAACACGAAGAAATGCTGGTAACCCTGCTTGGAGGCATCGATCACGCCTTCGTCATTCACGCAGGCGTACCAGCCACCGTATTGCTTATCGCGCAGGGCGTCATTCAGGGTGTTGATCCCGTGATCGACCAGCGCGTACGCGCCCGGGCGTCCCATGTTCGCCGCCACGGCATAAACATGCAGCATGCGGGCAGTGATCCACAGGTGCGTACCCATATCGCTACGCACCTGGCCGTTATTGCCCAGCCAGCCGAATCCGGTCGGTACCGCTGCATTTTTTCCGAAATCCAGAATGCGGTCGGTCTCTTGTTCGAGCCAGCGGTTGTGGCTCAGCGTGTTAAACCATTTCATGTCGTTGTCCTTTCTTAACGGCGAGCCATCATTTCGTCGACGATCTCACCTAAACGCTGCAACTTAGGCACGGAAATATCGCGCAGCATCTGTTCTGTATCCGGAAGGCCTACCACTGATGACCATACGGCACGGCCCGCTAAGAAACCGGAAGCCCCCGCCTGCATCGCCACGCTAACGGCGCGTGGGAACAACTTCTCGTCCACACCGGAAGAAAGAATGACCCACGGCATGTTGATCTGTTCATTCAGCTTTTGAGAGGCGGTCAGCAGGTCTTGCTGGGTGCCTTTGCCGTGCAGCGGCATCTCGACTTTATAGAGATCGGCCCCACTGTTACCCAGCTCTTTTGCCGCATCAATAATGGCCTGTTCGCGGTTAAAGGCAGCGCCACGGCGCGGCGGACGCACCACCGGCTCGATAATGCTCAACAGCCCACTGTTGTGGCAAAGCTGATGAAACTCGCTCACCATCTCCAGACGCTGCTGCGAGTCTTCATCGCTGCGCCACAGCACCAGCAGCTTCAGCGCTTTGCCGCCGTCGCGTTTGATCGCCTGCGGATCGATACTTTTATCAATCACCACGCTGTCCACTGGAATACCGTTCCCAGGAATAAACTCGTCAGCCGCGACAATTGTGGCGCAGCTTTTCGCCACCGCGTGTTGCTCGACTACCTGGCGATAGCAAAATTGTTGGTCAACCAGGATGGCAGAGGCATAAGGCGACAGGATTTTTGCCGCATTCACTTTGAAATCGGTTAAGTGCTGATCGCTAACCGGCGCAGGCGCGCCCGCCGCAGCAAACATCATGCGCATCGCTTCGCGCTGATCGACGGCGAGCATGGCAAAACCGCCGGAAGGTCGGGTGATATCTTTCAGGGTGTAGGTGGTCATTCGAGAGTCCTTTTTACTTAACACTGTTGATTGTTCAGCCCGGCGGATGCGCGAACCTGTTCGAGGATGGCTGTCCAGTCTTCGCGGCCGCGTCCGGCTGCGCGAGCCTGGTTATAAACTTCACGAGACGCCGCACCGAGCGGCATGGGAACGTGCAGCAGGTTCGCCACGTCCAGCGCGATCCCCAGATCTTTATGGGCAAGGTCGATCATGAAAGCCGGAGAAAGATCGCCCTTCAGCACCTTATTTGGCCACGAGGTGGTGAAATGTCCTTTACCGGCAGGCGTACCGCTCATGACTTTCAGCGCCACATCGAAAGAAAGCCCCAACGCCTCGCACAGCACGGTGGCTTCAGCAGACAGGGCGTTGAGGGCGATACTCATGTAGTTGTTGATGAGTTTGACGCGGATCCCCATACCCGGGCCGCCAGCCTCAATGAGCTCGTTTCCCATCGCCATCAGCACCGGAGTGGCGCGTTCCACCTGCTGTGGTGTGCCGCCCGCCAGCAGCAGTAATGTTCCGGCGATAGCGTGATCGGAGGTCCGGCCGACTGGAACGTCCATCATGCTGAACCCTTTAGCGCGCATCCCGGCAATGAGTGTGTCGGTTTGCAGTGGGTGAATAGTCGACATATCAATCACCAGCGCCTCGCGTGAAAGCCCTTCACAGACGCCGCTATCACCAAACAGCACGCTGCGAACCAGGTCGCCGTTGGGCAGCATGGTGATAACAAACTCTGCGTCTAGTGCCGCGTCGGATGGCGTGGCTGACGCCTTTGCGCCTTTATCAACCAGAGCCTGTACCGCCAGCGGGTTCACGTCAAAGACGCTAAGCTGGTGGCCTTGTTTAAGCAGATTGCTCGCCATCGGCGCGCCCATTTGTCCTAAACCTATAAATGCGATTGTTGACATTCCTCTCTCCTGCCGATGGGTTGTTGTCACTGTTTGTCTGTTATTGAGCGTTTTTGGTGTCTGTTTTTGATCGTATTTGTAATTTATAGTCAAAAAATTGACTCGGGTCACTTTTTAAACATTTGATGAAATTAAAATGTCAGCATCAGAAACGTAAAAGGAATCACCATGACTCGAATTGCCTGTGTAGGTATTACCGTGCTGGATCGCATCTGGTATCTCAGTGACTTACCGAAGGAAGGGGGCAAATATGTTGCAAATGACTACACGGAAGTTGGCGGTGGTCCGGCGGCAACTGCGGCGGTGGCAGCGGCGAAACTGGGTGCAGATGTGGACTTTATTGGTCGGGTGGGTGACGACGATACCGGCAGCAGGATGCTCGCGGAGCTGGAGTCCCTGGGGGTAAAAACCCGTTATACCCGCGTCTTTGAAGGGGCGCGCTCGTCGCATTCGGCGGTGCTGGTGGATGCCAGCGGTGAACGCATTATTGCTAACTATCCCAGCCCGGATCTGCCCATCAGCGCCGACTGGCTACAGGGGATCGACTTTTCCCAGTGGGATGTGGTGCTGGCGGATGTGCGCTGGCACGACGGGGCGAAGCAGGCATTCACTCTGGCGCGTCAGCAAGGCGTTACCACGGTACTGGATGCCGATGTGACTCCGCAGGATATTGCCGAACTGGTAGCGTTGAGCGATCACGCCGCATTTTCAGCCCCCGGTTTACAGCGCCTGACGAACATCGACGATCCGCAACAGGCACTTAAAAAAGCACAAACGCTCACAAATGGACATGTTTATGTCACCAGGGGCAAAGAGGGCTGTGACTGGCTCGACAATGGGCGCCTTTCTCATCAGCCGGGATTTTACATTGAGGTCGTCGATACCACCGGCGCGGGAGACGTCTTCCACGGCGCACTTGCGGCAGGGCTGGGACAAAATGCATCAGTGTCAGATGCGGTACGTTTTGCCAGTGCGGTGGCGGCCCTGAAGTGCACCCGTCCCGGCGGACGGGCGGGAATACCTGACTGTGATCAAACCCGCTCTTTCTTGTCACTTTTTGTATAAAATGCGGGGCGTGATGGTTTTTAGAGGACAGCCCATGAGCCTTACCGAAATGACCGGTAATCCACGGCACGACCAGTTGCTGAAGCTGATCGCCGATCGTGGTTACATGAACATTGATGAACTGGCGCAGTTGCTGGACGTCTCTACGCAAACGGTGCGCCGTGACATTCGCAAGCTCAGCGAACAAGGATTAATTACGCGGCATCACGGCGGTGCAGGCCGCGCTTCAAGTGTGGTCAATACGTCGTTTGAGCAACGTGAAGTCTCACTGACCGAAGAGAAGCGGGCGATTGCGGAAGCCATTGCCGACTACATCCCGGACGGCTCGACGATTTTTATCACCATCGGCACCACGGTGGAACACGTCGCGCGGGCGCTGCTCAACCATAATCATCTGCGGATTATTACCAACAGCCTGCGGGTCGCGCATATCCTGTACAAAAATCCGCGTTTCGAGGTGATGGTACCGGGCGGTACGTTACGTCCGCACAACAGCGGGATTATCGGCCCTGCCGCCACGGCTTTTGTTTCAGGTTTTCGGGCGGATTATCTGGTCACCAGCGTCGGCGCCATCGAAAACGACGGCGCCATGATGGAGTTCGATGTCAACGAGGCCAGCGTCGTCAAAACGATGATTGCCCATTCACGACATATTTTACTGGCAGCCGATCATACAAAATATCATGCGTCAGCCGCCGTCGAGATCGGCAACGTTACGCAGGCGACAGCGCTGTTTACCGACCAACTTCCCAGCGTGGAATTACAAAATATTCTTAAATCCAGCCAGCTGGAGCTGGTCGAAGTCAGCTCCTGCGACGAGCAACCAGCAGGCTAATTTCCCCCGTTTAACAACCCGGCACATCCTGCTCCGGGTTTTTCTTTCTCATTCTCTAAGCAGAATCTGGCGCATAGCCAAAGTGTATCTTTCCCGCTACAGTTATTTCTCCACGGCGCGAAGGAGACAAACATGCTTTATATCTTTGACTTAGGAAATGTCATCGTCGATATCGACGTCAATCGTGTGCTGGGTAGCTGGAGTGATTTCAGCCGCGTTCCGCTGGCAACGCTAAAGCAAAGCTTCACGATGGGAGACGCTTTCCATCAGCATGAGCGTGGTGAGATATCTGATGAGGTTTTTGCCGAAAAGCTTTGTCACGAGATGGATCTGCCGCTCAGCTATGAACAATTTGCCCACGGCTGGCAGGCGATCTTTGTTGGTATCCGTCCTGAAGTGATTGCCATCATGCACAAACTGCGCGAGCAGGGGCATCGCGTGGTGGTGCTTTCTAATACCAACCGTCTGCATACTACCTTCTGGCCGGATGAATATCCCGACGTGAAAGCGGCGGCGGATAAAATTTATCTGTCCCAGGAGATGGGGATGCGCAAGCCGGAAGCGCGGATCTACCAGGCTGTGCTGCAGGCTGAAGGATACCCGGCGGCTGATGCGGTCTTTTTCGATGATAACGCCGATAATATAGAGGGAGCTAACCAGTTGGGTATTACGTCAATTCTGGTGACCGGAAAACAGACAATACCCGACTACTTTGCGAAGCAGTTATGCTAAAAACCGTTCACCATAAAGCCAGTCACCATACAAGGCCGCTGCGTGCGTGGCTAAAACTGCTCTGGCATCGCATCGATGAGGACAACATGACCACACTGGCAGGTAATCTTGCCTACGTGTCATTGTTGTCTCTGGTGCCGCTGGTAGCGGTGATCTTTGCCCTTTTTTCCGCTTTCCCGATGTTTGCCGATGTCAGTTTGCAGCTACGGCATTTTGTTTTTGCTAACTTTATCCCCGCCACCGGGGATGTCATTCAGAATTACATTGAGCAGTTTGTCGCCAACTCCAGCAAGATGACGGCAGTGGGGTCTATTGGGTTGATCGTCACGGCGCTGCTGCTGATGTATGCCATTGATAGCGCGCTCAATACCATCTGGCGCAGTAAAAAAGCGCGACCAAAAGTGTACTCTTTTGCCGTCTACTGGATGATATTAACGCTCGGCCCACTGCTGGCCGGGGCAAGTCTGGCCATCAGCTCTTATCTGCTCTCGCTGCGCTGGGCCAGCGATCTCAACAGCGTGATCGACGACGTGCTGCGCATCTTCCCGCTGATCCTGTCCTGGCTCTCATTCTGGCTGCTCTACAGCGTCGTTCCCACCACGCGTGTCCCCAATCGGGATGCGATAATCGGTGCAATGGTGGCTGCGCTGCTGTTCGAACTGGGCAAGAAAGGGTTTGCGCTCTACATCACCATGTTCCCCTCCTACCAGCTGATTTATGGCGTGCTGGCGGTGATCCCCATTTTATTCCTCTGGGTTTACTGGACGTGGTGTATCGTCTTGCTTGGTGCCGAAATTACTGTCACTCTCGGGGTATACCGCGAGCTAAAAAAAGCTGCAGAAGACGAAAGACAACGAGAAGCAGACCAACCATGATTGCATTAATTCAGCGCGTAACCCGTGCCAGCGTCACCGTGGAGGGAGAGGTGACGGGTGAAATTGACGCGGGACTTTTAGTCTTGTTAGGTGTCGAAAAGGATGATGACGAGCAAAAAGCCAACCGTTTATGCGAACGCGTGCTGGGTTATCGTATCTTCAGTGATACGGAAGGTAAGATGAACCTCAATGTTCAGCAGGCGGGTGGCAGCCTGCTGGTGGTGTCGCAGTTTACCCTGGCGGCAGATACCGAGCGAGGCATGCGCCCGGGCTTCTCAAAAGGGGCCGCACCGGAGCGGGCACAGGCATTATACGAATACTTTGTTGAACGCTGCCGCCAGCAAGAAATGCATACACAGACCGGACGATTCGCTGCTGATATGCAGGTTTCGCTGGTGAACGATGGCCCTGTCACCTTCTGGTTACAGGTATGAGTGAACTGACTGCATTGTCGCGGGTAACCAGAGAGAGTACAGCTATGTATCACCTTCGCGTACCGCAAACGGAAGAAGAATTAGATCTCTACTACCATTTTCGCTGGGAAATGCTGCGTAAGCCTCTGCACCAACCGAAAGGGTCTGAGCGCGACGCCTGGGATGCCATGGCGCATCACCAGATGGTGATGGATGAAGAGGGCAACCTGGTTGCCGTGGGACGGTTGTATATCAATGCAGATTACGAAGCCTCGATTCGCTTTATGGCGGTGCATCCTTCCGTGCAGGATAAAGGGCTCGGCACGCTGATTGCGATGACGCTGGAGTCCGTTGCCCGTCAGGAGGGCGTTAAGCGCGTGACCTGTAGCGCGCGTGAAGATGCCGTTGAGTTCTTCGCCAAGCTCGGTTTCGTAAACCAGGGTGAAATCACCACCCCGCAAACCACCCCGATCCGCCACTTTCTGATGATCAAACCGATCGCCTCGCTGGATGATATTCTGCATCGTGCCGACTGGTGCGGTCAGCTGCAGCACGCCTGGTATCAGCACATCCCGCTGAGCGAAAAGATGGGCGTGCGCATTCAGCAGTACACCGGGCAGAAATTTATCACCACCATGCCGGAAATCGGCAATCAAAATCCGCACCACACTCTGTTTGCCGGCAGTCTGTTCTCGCTGGCGACCCTCACCGGCTGGGGCCTTATCTGGCTGATGCTGCGCGAGCGCCATCTCGGCGGCACCATTATTCTGGCCGACGCCCACATTCGTTACAGCCGTCCTATCAGCGGCAAACCGAGCGCGGTAGCGGATTTAGGCTCGCTGAGCGGAGATCTCGACCGTCTGGCTCGCGGCCGCAAAGCACGCGTGCAGATGCTGGTGGAACTATTCGGTGATGAGACGTCTGGCGCGGTGTTCGAAGGGACCTATATCGTGCTGCCCGCGAAGCCGTTTGGCGCCTATGAAGAAGGTGGGAACGAGGAAGAGTAAAAAATGCAGGGGCGTTACCCGGGGTAACGCTCCCTTTTCACTCTTTTTAACAGGGCCCTGTCACAGCATTTGCTCGCCATGCAATATCCCGAATCACATCCCGTGCCGCCAGGCTGACCCTACCAAGGTGAAATAAACCGTTAATCACACCAGACCAGCGCTGACAGGTACAGTTCAGCCATTTTATGATGGAAGATGAAGAAGTCCGCACAATCTGCGCGAGCTTTTAACACGGCTATCGGGTTATATGGTTCCGAAACTGTCCAGAGAAATCGGCTGTGAACCCAGCAAAACGCCGCTGGATTTGGGCCTTAAAAAACAGTGATATACCTACCGGATGACAATGCCTTTCTAAGGATGAAAGGCGTCTGGAAAGCGTTAAAAGTTGCAATATGCGCCACACCGGATGGCGCATTAAAATAAAGTAATCACGTCTGAGTCATGCAAGTTGACGAAAATTATCCTTGAGAAGTTCCAACAAAGGGAAAATATGGTTATTTAAAAAATCAAAATTAAGAGATTTGCCATTGTCATAATACTAACAATTATTAATGAGAGTATGGAAAGTTTCAAAGAGGATGACCATTTGTTAAAAAATCCATTCTGTTCTTTTTTGTTAAGCAGTTGCGAATCCTTGGACCTCACTGGTGTGACCTCCAGTGCAATCTCATTTACCTCCGGTCCCCCCTGCAGAGACACATCTGCCTCAGCAGGAAGTGTTTCAGCGAATTCAGAAACAGGTATGATATCAGTACCTTGTGCAATACGAAAACCACGCTGCCTAATTGTGACAATAATCTCTTGTGAAAGACCCGCTCTGGCCAACGATTTTCTTAAAAGCGAGATGTTTTGATAAAAAGTGTTTTCGGAAACAACAACGCCTCTTGTTTTCCAGACGGAATCAAGAAACTCCTCACGGGAAATAACTTTTCCTTTATGCTCAAGAAACAATTGTAAGCACCGGGCTGTAGGTGCATTTAAGGTTACAAGGCTACCACTCAGTGTTAACGGCTGAAGTTCATTGATATTCATATCAAAGATAACTTCATTGTTAATAATAAATTTATTAAATGTCATAAAGAATCTCCATATCCTCTATTCATACACAAAAGAAATATATTAAACCAAACCATGCAGGAAAATTATAATAACACCACTACAACCTATTGAAAAAATGAAGTGTTTTTTTCAATGCAGATTTTCCTTACTTTCTTGAGGAAAGATTACCATATGGGAATAGAAAAGGTAATCCTGGGCTGAAAACAATTTTTCATCCACATCTTACAAACATGAAGCTAAATGAACTATTACGATGCTACTTCATTCAGCAATAATTCACATGCGTTTTGGCCAAATATCCTTTTAAATCGCACCCTGCTTTCATGAGAAGCGTTTTCAGCGTGCTTGGCACCTTAGGTGATCTATCAAGTGCATCAGAAAACAGTCATACATGATAAGCAATCGACAATAGAGCCGGACGTATAATGACAACCGTTAATTAGGGTTTCTCTTAATAATGGTTGGTTAAATGCAGGCTTCTATTCAGGACTTAGTTTTTATATATGGATTGAACAAATGAAAAAAACAATTGTAGCTGTAATGGTCGCAGCTTCTGCGGTAGTAAGCGCACAGGCCCTGGCACTGAACACTGCTGAAGTTACTGTGTTAGGTGAAGTTAATGACTCTGCTACTTCTTGTGTCGTTACTCCAACAGGTACCCTGAATAACGGTATCGTTCGCCTGGCAACCGTGACTACCACCGAAGCCAATAGCAAAGAAGCTAATACCCTGTTTAAAGCGCAGAAATTCGGTTTCGAAGTTAAAGATTGTGCACTGGGTAGCGCTAACGCAGACAAAGTTAACGGTTTGACTGTTGCTGTTAACGGTACCACTAGCTCCGACGCTAATATCCTGGAGAACACTGCTGAAGGTGGTGCGGAAAACATCGGTATCGGCATGGAGAAAGTCAGTGATGCTTCACGTATCTCCTTCAATGGCACTTCTATGGCTGAAACCTATACTGTTGGTAAAGTCACTAAGCTGGATTACACCGCAGGTTATGTGAAAGTTAATGCTTCCAACAGCGTGACTGAAGGTCCGGTGAAAGGTATTGCTACCTTCACTATCGACTATACCGTCGCTCCGTAATATTCCCAGAGAGCCCAGGCTTCTGCCTGGGCTCTCTCTATTTTGAGAAAGAGCCATGTTCAGGATCCTATCTTACGTCAGCCTGGTGTACACATTGCTATTGGGCACCCTGGCCCATGCTGGTATCGTTATTGAATCAACTCGTTACTTGTACAAAGAAGGTGCCCGTGAAATCGCGGCCCAAATAGAGAATAAAGATGACACACCTTATTTAATTAAGTCATGGGTTGAATCGCAAGAAGGGAAGTCACCTGCGTTTATGGCCACTCCTCCACTTTTCCGTCTGGAAGGTAAACAACAAAATACAGTGCGTCTGTTTTCAACCGCTAATGTGAGTGCTCCCAGTGACCGTGAAACAATATTCTATTTTAATATCATGGCAATCCCGCCTTCTGATGATAGTTATGCTAAAAGCAATACAATCCAACTCGCTGTTCGCCACCGGATGCGTCTGATCTATCGTCCCCAATCGCTTTTTAACTTATCAACTAATACGGAAGCCAAAAAGCTTGAGTGGAAAAAATCAGGTAAGAAAATAATAATTAAAAATCCCACGCCATTCTTTTATTACTTTAATTTAGCAAAGTTTGGAAGTGTAGACATTAAACCGCAACTTAACTCGATCGGCCCATTTTCCACGAAAGAGATTGTGGTAAATGATAGTTCCGAAAATAGTGTCTCATGGAAAATAGTTAATGATTATGGCGGAGCGGGTTCCCTCTATTCGTCTTCGTTATAATAGAAAAGCGCATAATCATAATAAAGGGATGTATCTATTATGCAACCTAAAAATAAAAACCTTCTCAGATTGTCCTCAGTATGTCTGGCCATGGTTTCTGCGTTGTATTCTGAGTTGAATAACAAAGCATATGCACGTGAGTTTTTCGACTCCTCCTTTCTAAGCGTTGCTAGCGGTAGTGACTCGTCGAATCCCATGGATCTTTCCGTCTTCGAAGCCAAAAATTCCCAGGCTCCGGGAGAGTATCGCGTTGATATAATTTTTAACGGCCAATACCTTCATACAAAAAACATAAACTTTATCGTTAATAACGAAGCCAGCACTGATGGTGAACAAATTAAACTGACTCCCTGTTTAAGCCTGGAAAGGTTGTCTGAATATGGCGTAAAAGTCAGTGCATTCCCTGGCTTACAGGAAAATAGTCAAGGGTGTGCAAACCTTAATGCTATACCGGATGCCAAAGCCACTTTTGACTTTGGTACTCAGCGGCTCAACATCTCTGTTCCACAAGCAGCATTATCCACCACTGCACAGGGTTATATTCCTCCTGAACAATTTGACGATGGAATCAATGCACTTCTGGTCAATTATCAGTTCAGTGGTTCAGAGGATTACGAAAGCAAAGACGAATATTATAGCTTAAATCTTCAGTCAGGCCTAAACATTGGCCCCTGGCGCATCCGTAACCTTAGCACATGGAATAAAAATAAAGGTGATTCGGGCGATTGGGATTCAGCCTACTTATATATGCAACGCAATATACGTGTGCTTAACAGTAGCCTGACCGTAGGTGAGAGTTCATCACTATCGACTATTTTTGATAGCGTTCCCTTTACCGGCGTGCAGCTGGCAACAGATACCGCTATGCTGCCTGAAAGCCTTCGTGGCTATGCGCCAATCGTACGTGGCATTGCTAAAACAAATGCCAGGGTAGTGATTAAACAGAATGGTTATCAAGTATACCAGACATATGTCGCGCCTGGTGCTTTCGAAATTTCTGATATGTATCCTAGCGGTGGTAGTGGTGATCTTTATGTCACTGTCGAAGAAACAGATGGCTCCACACAAAGCTTTATTGTTCCCTTCGCATCATTGCCATTGATGCTCAGAGAAGATCAGCTAGAGTATGAAATCACGTCGGGTAAATATCGGCCATACGATAATGGCATAAATGAAAAACCCTTTACTCAAGCGACGGCAAGCTATGGTGCAACCAGCAGCACCACGATTTATGGCGGTACCCAACTGTCTGCTCATTATCAGGCACTTTCTGCAGGTCTGGGCTACAATCTGGGCGATCTTGGTGCAATTTCTACCGACGTGACTCAGGCATGGTCGAAAAAACAAGATCAAGAAAAAACATCGGGACAATCATGGCGAGTACGCTATGGGAAAAATATTCTTGAAACCGGAACGAATATCACGATTGCTGGCTATCGCTATTCTACGAAAGGTTTTAACACACTTAGTGAAGTTTTTGATTCTTATTCAAATGATGGCAGTAATGCAAGCAGCCGCTCATTGCGTAACCGTACCAGCCTGACGCTCAACCAAAGCCTGGGTAAAGGTGCAGGAAGCCTGTCTGTCAGTGGATTAATTGAAGACTATTGGGATGACAAACGCACGAATAAATCGATCAGCGTTGGTTATAACGGAGGCTTCAGAAACATCAATTACTATTTGGGTTACAGCTACAACCGTTACACATGGGATAACAACAGCTCCGGAAACGATGCGCAGGACGATCAACGCTTCACATTGAGCGTATCGGTTCCCTTCAGTAACTGGCTCCCCAGCACCTATGCAAGTTATCAGCTAAACAACAGCAATCCAGGATCGACCGATCAATCCGTCACTCTTGGCGGTGTTGGACTTGAAGACAATAGCCTGGACTGGAGTGTTATGCAGGGTTACAGCAATCGTGAGCATAACAGTGGTGATATGCGTGCAACCTATAACAACTCACAGGGCAGTATTAATGCAGGCTATAGCTATGACCGAGACAGTCAACGCATTGATTACGGCGCCAACGGGAGCATAATCGCCCATGCAGACGGTATCACTTTAGGCCAGGATATTACTGATGCGGCTGTTCTGATTAAAGCGCCTGGTCTGGATGATGTTCGCCTGACAAACGATGCCAATATCTCGACGGACTATCGTGGGTATGCCATTGTTCCGTATGTCACACCGTACCGCCGCACCGATGTCACTCTGGATAGCACATCTCTCGGCGATAATATGGAATTACCAGAGACCACAAAAACGGTAATTCCTACTCGCGGCGCAATAGTGCGCGCAAATTATACCGGTAATATTGGGCAGCGCGCATTTATTCACCTTAAAACGGCAAACGGTAAAGACGTGCCTTTTGGTGCCATGGTTATGCTGGCTGGCGATACCAAAACACAGGCTAGCATAGTGAGTGACGCAGGGATGGTCTATATGTCCGGCTTACAGCCAACCGGTATGCTTAAAGTCCAGTGGGGAAAAAGCGCAGATCAGCAATGCCAGACGTCTTACAATTTACCCACCAGGGAAGGCAAGGTTGTCGGCATTATTCAGACCGATGTAATTTGTCGCTAATAATCAGGCAAGGATTATAGTTAATGAAAAAGATATTCTTATTACTTAGCTTGGTATTCGTCTATTGCGACGCTTTTGCTGCGTGCACTTATAAAGGCGATAGAAAGTTGTTGAACTTGGTTTTGTCACCCAAGATTACAGCCGATCCATCCATTCCGGTTGGTACCGTGCTGTATAGTAAAAAATATGGTACCGGAGATTATAAAACCTTTTCCTGCAGCAAGATAATGAATGATCAGTATATTATCGATTCGACAACGCCACAGGTTACTGGGGTCGCAGGCTTACAAGGGAAACCTGTTTACGAAACCGGCATTGACGGTATCGGTTTTCAAGTTTCAGACATTCTGAACAGTAAAAACGGCTCGCTGACCCCTGCGGTAGTGGGAAGTACGCAAATTCCCTTTGAGAATTCGAATGATAACTATCAGTTTATTACCGTTTGGTTGATTAAAACCAAAGCCATTATCGATACTGACGGCAAAAGCTCCAACCCCAAGGTCTCATTTGGTGCCAATAATATAATGGTTAATGACGGGTTATTGCTCGCCGCAACGATAAGTCTAAATAATATAACTTACAAGAACACATCTTGTAATATCTCTGTTTCTGGCCCCAATAAACTCATCTTAAACAAAATTGAAAAGAGCACGCTAATGTCAATACCGCGCGCAGGCATTACTCCTTCGCAAAAAAATATTGCAATGAATGTCGACTGTCCCACTGGATCACAAGGCGGAACCTTGATGTATTGGTTTAACCCACTCGGCAATGTGAGTGCATCTGGTGACGGTATAATCGATAACATGTTGACGGGTTCTACTGCTGCTAAAAATGTTGGTATCATTTTCAAAATGAATAATAATCCTGTTGTGTTTCACGATGTGGATAAATATAAAATTGCACATGCCGAGGCCCATCAAACTGTTAACATCACAGCCGATTATTATCGCGCAAGTAATAATGTCGCAGATATTACTAATGGAAGCGTTAAGGCTATGATGGAAGTCGTGATTCAGGAAGAGTGAATCATTCTGTAATATAAATCATAAAAGAGGTGATATACCACCTCTTTTCTATCCGTGATGTACAATCGTTTCTCAACATGAACCAGATTATGAACTCCTCTCCTCCATTTTTCTTCACAGTTAATTCATTTGCTTTTTCATTACAATAACCACTATATTTTAGTCGGGCCATAATTCGGCTCAGAATACTATTGCCTACCTACTGTCTCTTTCTTTATTGAAGAAGTGCGAAGTGCAAAAAAAAGAAGTGCAAAGCAATACTTATAAAGAAGTGGCAGTAATAAAGTAAACAACTTAATTAAAGGATTAATCATGAAAGAATTAACCGTATTTGAAATGGAAGCTGTATCTGGTGCTGGTAGCGCCTTTTATACTTTTGATTTTTCATCTCCTGCTTCCTTCCTTGGGTCAGTAGTAGAAAATGCTTTTAGCGCTACAGCTGGTGCTATCGGTGGTGGTTTCGCTGGTGCATGGGTTGGTGCGATTATTGGTGGCCGCTGGGGCGGTGAAGGCGGCGGCATCTTTGGTATTGGTTCAATCGCCCAGGGTGTTGGTATGCTGTTTGGCTTTGCTGCTGGTGGCATTGGCGGCATGGCTCTGGGCGCTCTGGGTGGTTGGGATGATGTTTATGAGTTGGGTATTGAAGCACTCGAGGCTGGCATGGCAGGCACTCTGAAGCTGTGGTAAAAACTAAAGGTCCGCGATGCGGACCTTTATTTTCCCCACCATTATTATCGGTAAAGCAAAAACGACATATTCACTAGCAATCATTCCCTAACTCTTTGAAAGTAGACCGTAATGCTTAAAAATATTTATCGCAAGGAAGCGATCGAGTATAAAAAAGCCCACTGGAAGGGGAAAGCTCTTCTACTGGCTGGCTTACCGGCATGGCTTATTACCACCATCGCAGGGCTATTTGTAGCCATCCTCACATTGACACTTATTTTCTGTACCTACACACAACGTATTAACGTCCGTGGTGAGGTGATTACATTACCGCATTCGGTAAACGTTTTTGCGCCACAGCAAGGGTTTGTCGTTACGCAATATGTCAAAATTGGCGACATTGTCAACAAAGGACAACCCCTCTATGAAATAGACGTTTCACGGAACACGATAAGTGGCAATGTTAATACCTCCCAGGTAGCGGTCATTAATGAAAAAATCACCAACTCTGAAAGTATTATCCAGAAATTAAAGCATAATAAAATAGAAACCTTAAATGCACTGGAAAAGCAATTAGAGACATTCCACGAATCATTGAAAAAAACCAATCAAATGCTGATGACCACACAGTCAGGTTTGAAAAAAATGCATGGTAACCTGGCCAACTATGATGGTTACCTGAAAAAAGGGTTAGTAACCAAAGATCAATATAACTATCAACACTCACTTTACTTTCAACAGCAAAGCGCGTACCAGTCTCTGGTGAGTCAGAAAATGCAGCTTGATTCTCAAATTACACAACTGCGCAGCGATAAAGTCACTAAGCAGGCAGACTTTGACAATCAAATAGCCAGTCAGCAGAACCAGACCAGCGATTATAAGAACCAACTGCTCGAATCGAATGCTAATGGCAACATCATTATTAAAGCCACCACCGAAGGGCGGATAGAATCACTGACGGTGACCAAGGGACAGATGGTGGAGAATGGCAGTAGCCTTGCGCAAATCAAGCCTGTCGGGAATGTGGAGTATTACCTTATTTTATGGTTACCCAATAACACGATCCCGTACGTACAAGCGGGTGACACCATCAATATTCGCTATGATGCATTCCCTTCGGACAAGTTTGGACAATTCCCAGGGGAAATTGTCTCGATATCTTCCGTTCCGACATCGCGACAAGAGATGGCTGAATATACCAACGTCAACAATGGTAACAACCAGCAGGAGCTCGCGCTTTATAAAGCCATAATAAAAATTAAAAACAAAACCTTTGACTATAACGGCAAGACGCTTGCACTCTCAAATGGTTTAAAAGCACAAGCCATGGTTTTTCTCGAAGAACGCCCGTTATATATGTGGATGTTTACACCGTTTTATAAAATGTCACAAAGCGTTAGTGGGCCGATAAATGAATAAAGAACTCTTCAAGACAATTACCGAGAAATTAAACTTTTCATTACGTCATAAGACACCAGTTATTTTACAGTCTGAAGCGTCGGAGTGTGGAATTGCCTGCCTGGCCATGGTTTGCGGTTATTATGGGTTGAGTATCGATCTGTTTAATTTCCGTCAACGCTATGGCAGCCCTTCTCAGGGCGCTACGTTGATATCATTAAGTAAAACTGCCGAGCATGCAGGCCTGAAAAGCCGGGCTCTGTCGCTCGATCTCAATGAAATTAAGCAGCTAAAACTCCCCTGCGTTATCCACTGGGGAATGAATCATTATGTGGTCTTGACGAAAGTTAGAAAAAATAACTTTATCGTACATGACCCTGCGTTAGGGCAGCGAGTCATCGGCATACAGGAGATGTCTAATCACTTCACCGGTGTTGCCATGGAGCTATGGCCAGATCAGAATTTCCAGCAGGAGAAGGCCAAAACACGCCTGCGTTTACTGGATCTGATGCGCAATATTGTTGGTTTAAAATCGGTTCTGCTGAAAATTCTCGCGTTCTCAGTAGTGGTTGAGGCTATTGGTTTATTACTGCCTGTCGGTACTCAACTCGTGACCGACCATGTGATAATGGCTCACGATCAGAGCTTACTTTCAATTATCTGTATTGGTCTGGTCGTTTTTACGTTGTTCCGCACCTTTATCAGTATGCTAAGAGCCTGGATCTCATTAACACTCAATACGCTGACCAATATTCAGTGGAAAACAACACTGTTTGATCACCTGACAACCTTGCCGTTATCCTTTTTTGAGAAACGACACTTAGGCGATATACAGTCTCGTTTTTCGTCACTGGATACCATTCGTTCGACTTTCACGAATAGCATTGTGACGGGCATTATCGATTCGATTATGACTATTGGCCTGTTGGTGATGTTAACGCTCTACGGTGGCTGGCTGGTTTGGGTGGTGGTCGGTTTTACGCTGTGTTATGCCATCATGCGTTTTGCCACCTATGGCTTCTATCGTCGTGTTGCAGAAGAACAGGTTATCAAAGGTGCCCGCTCAAGCTCGCACTTTATGGAATCTCTTTACGGTATTTCAACCATAAAAGCGCTGAACTTAAAAGAACGTCGTTCACAACACTGGCTGAATATTAATATTGATGCCTGTAATGCCGGCATAAAGCAAACACGTTTCGATATGATGTATGGTGGTATAAATACCCTTATCACCTCTATCGATCAGGTTGTCATACTTTGGCTGGGTGCGATTATGGTTATAGATAACAATATGACCCTCGGTATGTTTATGGCGTTTAATGCCTATCGCGGGCAATTCTCTCAGCGCGCCTCAAGCTTAATTGATCTGGTCATGCAGGTGCGTATGCTGTCACTGCATAATGAACGTCTCTCTGAAATTGTCTTCAGTGAACCTGAGAAAGAGCTCCCGGCCCGCCAGGTATTTACTGAAGGTTCGGGTGTGAAGCTTGAGGTCAAAAACCTGAGCTATCAATATGATCCGTTCTCACAGCCCATATTCTCCAATCTGAATATTACCGTCGAGCCCGGAGAGTCTGTGGCACTTATCGGCCCGTCTGGCGTCGGTAAAACCACCTTATTGAAGGTGATGTGTGGCTTGCTGGAACCAACCAGCGGTGATGTGTTAGCCGACAACCTGGATATCAGCAAAATTGGCCTGAATAACTATCGGCTGGGTACTGCCTGCGTACTGCAGGAAGACCGGCTCTTCTCTGGCTCGTTAATAGAAAATATCAGCAGCTTTGAAGATAACCCGGATGTGGATTTTATTTATGAGTGTACCCGACGCTGTAACATCCATGATGAAATTTTAAAGATGCCGATGGGCTATGAAACCCTCGTGGGTGAGCTGGGTCTTGGGGTGTCTGGTGGGCAAAAGCAACGTATCCTGATTGCCCGTGCGCTCTACCGTAAGCCCAGCATTTTATTTATGGATGAAGCAACCAGCCATCTCGACCTGAGTAATGAATCAGTCATTAATCAGTCCATTTCAGGGTTAAGCATTACGCGCATCATTGTTGCTCATCGGCCATCCACGATTGCGTCAGCTGACCGCATTATTGACTTGTCACAACCGCATACGCTGGCATCAGCATAGTTACCAGGGAAAAGGAGAATTCGATGCAAGGTACATTCATTGGTTTCAATACCGCGAGCATTAAATACGAGGATCGGTTCTTTGCATTAATGCTCAAAACGAAGCTGCCCAATCAGCTTTGTCAGAATTACTATCTGCAAGCACAAGCGCTCGTCGACCTGCTGAGGGTGTTACAAAACAGGATGGCGATAATTGCTCATCGCCTGGCAGATAAAGGCGAAAGTTATAAATCTGAGCTGATTGCATATAATGAGGTGTTTCTTCAACATATGCCCCCCATTGATATGTCTGAACTCAATCAGCCCAGCCCGGAGCGGCGTATAGTATCGATTACACTAAAACCGGGTGAAACCTCGTCAACGCTTATTTTAGTGTTACAAAATGAGCGAATTGAGACGCTGCAGATTGACGATATGCAGGTTGAGGTATTGCTAATGGGTATTCATCAGGCATTAAACAACACGGGAGATAAAAAAATATTTGAATTTTTAAATTCAAATATCAATCAGCTGTTGTTATATGCCGTGGATTTAACAAAAGATCAGAATATCGATTATCAGCAATATCCTCAGGAACACTGGAGGCTGAATTTATTTACTCACTACCTGGGCGTATTGTTTTGCTGTGATACAGCAGAAGGAAAGAAAATTATGTCTGGTGCAGTAATCAAAACCAGCGTGCCTCATCATTCTGCTGAGGAAAACAGCATCGTCATGCGTTTAATCGAATTAAGCCCCAAACTGAAAACGATGCATGAGCAACAGGCGCCAGTCCAGATTTTCAGCACCCTCATACCGTCAGCGCCGGGAAAAATGCTCACCCTTGAAGAGTGCTTGCGGCCACTGCATACTTTTTATCTTGAGACGCAAACCCTGCTTAATGCCTGAACCATTCAACCTCTCTCTGCACCCGCAGAGAGAGGCTCAGTACATTGCAAAACTTTAGGCCGGGCAAACTTGCGCCACCCGGCCAGGTTATAAGGGACTACTCCCCTTCACCTGGAAACAAGAACGGGTTAATCGAGCTGCGGGCAAAGCCCTCTTGCTCCATACGCGCATCCAGTACCAGGCTAGCGAGATCGTCGGCGACGGCCTCAACTTTCGGGTCTTTTTCCTGATACAAAATCTTCAGGTAGGTGCCGCAGTCACCGCAGCTTTCGGCTTTCACCGCTGACTGTTCGTTCTCCAGCGTCCAGTAGTTCAGATCGCGGGATTGTTCACAGTTGCTGCATTTGACGCGCACCACGTGCCATTCGGTTTCACACAGATTGCAGTGCAGATAACGCAGGCCCTGGGTGGTACCAATTTGCACCACGCTGGAGACGGGCATTGAGCCGCACACCGGACAAAACTGGCGAGCTTCACCGTATTCGGCGCGGGCTTTACCGGGGATCAGGCTGGCCATTTGCGCCCAGTAGAGCGACAGTGCCGCCCAGATAAACGGCGCTTTATCGCTGCTGACGGAAGCAAAGTCGGCGGCAAACAGTGCGCTTGCCATTAGCTCCAGCTCCTGCTCTGAAGCTTTTTCAAGATTCTCGATAACCGACAGTGCCGGGCCGCTCATCTCCGGTTTTAGCTCAGCAATCAGCGAATGCAGTAGCGTCTGCCAGTGCTTATCGCGTGGCAGGATGTGGATATCCAGCGGCGGCTTGCCCTGCACGTTCGCCTCTTTGATGCGCGCGGTCAGGTCCATCTGCAGCGGATGGTCGTACAGCACCACTTCCTGCGCGTGGGCGATAAGCCCGGCAAAGCGCAGAAAATCGCCAAGTGGGTTGTCCTCTGCCAGCTCGCGCAGGCGTTCGGCGCGACGGTTGTAGAGATTTTTCAGTCTGGGGAACAGAAGCGGCGGAATAGTTTCCGCCGTGCGTTTCTCGCTCGAACCCAGCTCATCTTGCGGGATTATGCGAATACTCATTCAGATGGCTTGTCCTGTTTCTGGCGGATCTCACGGTACCAGCGCGGGTGATGCTTCTTCGCCCACGACTGAGTAACCCATCCTTCCACCATCGCGGTAATAGTGCCTTTCACCCAAAGGGCGGCGTAAATATGCACCATGATAACCACAATTAACGCCACTGCGGCAAATGAATGCAGCATTAACGCAAATCGGATCACCGGGATTGAGAAAGCAGGCGCAAAATACGGACGCCAGATGATCACCCCACTCACCAGCAGCAGCACCAGGAAAATAATCGCCGCCCAGAATACGCATTTCTGGCCGAAGTTATAGCGTCCGGTATCACCCACTTCCTCGTTGACGACGATCTTACGAATATTCTTCGCCCAAAAGATATCATCCCGATTGATTAGGTTGTGGTGCCAGTAACGGAAAAACATGATGATGAACGAAGCAAACATCACCACCCCGACAAAGGGGTGCAGAATGCGCGCCAGCTGCGGCGTACCGAGGATCTGCATTAGCCAGTTGAAGGAGGGGAAGAAGAACCCCAGCCCGCTTATCGCCGCCAGCATGAAGCAGAAGGCGGTGACCCAGTGGTTAATACGCTCCGGCGCCGTGTAGCGCACGATGGTGTCACGTCTTTTCATTTGCGCACCTCGTCTTTCTCTTCATGCAGATTGTCTTCCTCTTCGTCTGCGCGGTTAGGGCCGACGCCGACATAGTGGAAGATGCTGGCGGCGAATGTGGCAGCAAAACCGACTGCCGCCAGCGGCTTCCAGATGCCTTTCCAGAACTTAACCGTGGCGCTGATTTCCGGGTTTTCCGGCAAACCGTGATACAGATTCGGCTTGTCGGCGTGGTGCAGCACGTACATCACGTGGGTACCGCCAACACCGGCCGGATCGTACAAACCAGCATTGTCATAACCCCGGGTTTTCAGCTCGGATACGCGCTCGCCTGCCAGTGTTTTCATGTCCTCTTTGGAGCCAAAATGAATGGCGCCGGTAGGGCAGGTTTTTACACAGGCCGGTTCCTGGCCGACGGTCACACGATCGACGCACAGCGTACATTTGTAAACGCGATTGTCTTCCGGGTTCAGGCGCGGCACATTGAACGGACAGCCCGCAATGCAGTAGCCGCAGCCAATGCACTGCTCAGACTGGAAGTCGACGATGCCGTTGGCATACTGAATGATTGCCCCTTCCGCCGGGCAGGCCTTAAGGCAGCCCGGATCCGCGCAGTGCATACAGCCGTCTTTGCGGATCAGCCACTCCAGTTTGTCGTTCTGTTCCACTTCCGAGAAGCGCATCACCGTCCAGGATTTGGCGGTCAGATCGGCAGGGTTATCGTATACCCCGACGTTGTGACCCACTTCATCACGCAGATCGTTCCACTCGGAACAGGCCACCTGACAGGCTTTGCAGCCAATGCAGGTAGTGACATCGATAAGCTTTGCCACCTCCTGCTGGTGGTCCCGCGCCTGCGGCGCGGGCGTCAGACCGTTAGTCGCGGAGCGACGAATAATGTCTTGCGATTGATAAGCCATAAGTCGTCTCCGTTACACCTTTTCCACGTTCACAAGGAACGCTTTGAACTCCGGCGTCTGCGTATTCGCATCACCGACGAACGGCGTCAGGGTATTGGCGATAAACCCTTTCTTCGCCACCCCTTCGTAACCCCAGTGGATCGGGATGCCAATGGTATCCACTTCCTGTCCGTGTACGTTCAGGGTGCGAATACGCTTGGTCACCACTGCCTTGGCTTTGATATAGCCGCGGTTAGAGGAGACTTTCACCGTATCGCCCTGCGCAATCCCAAGTTTGTTCGCCAGCTTCTCGCCGATCTCCACGAACTGTTCCGGTTGCGCGATAGCGTTAAGCAGCGCGTGCTTGGTCCAGTAGTGGAAGTGCTCGGTCAGACGGTAGGTCGTGCCGACATACGGGAACTTGTCTTTTTTGCCCAGCGCGTCGAAATCACCCTTAAAGATACGGGCGGCCGGGTTGGAGACCACGTTCGGGTGTAGCGGGTTAGTGCCCAGCGGTGTTTCGAACGGCTCGTAGTGTTCCGGGAACGGTCCTTCCGCCATCTTATCGATCGCAAACAAGCGTCCCATCCCTTCCGGCTGCATGATAAACGGCCCGACATCGCTGCCCGGTGCAGAGGCGTTGTAGTCCGGAATATCGACGCCACCCCACTTCGCGCCGTCCCACTTCAGCAACTGGCGCTTTGGATCCCAGGGTTTACCCTGCGGGTCTGCGGAGGCGCGGTTATACAGGATGCGGCGGTTCAGCGGCCACGCCCATGCCCAGCCCAGCGTATTGCCCAGGCCCGACGGATCGGCGTTATCGCGGTTGGCCATCTGGTTGCCTTTTGGCGTCCAGCTCCCGGCGAAGATCCAGCAGCCACTTGAGGTCGTACCGTCGTCGCGCAGATGGGCAAAGGTGCTGATCTGTTCGCCTTTTTTCGCCAGCACGGTGCCGGTGGCCGGATCGATAATATCTGCCAGCGCTTTGCCGTTGCTCTCCATCGCCACTTCTTCTGGCGCCGGGTTTTCCGGTGTCGAGTAGTTCCAGCTCATGCTCAGAACCTGTTCCGGGTTCGCGCCGCCTTCTGCCGCATACATCTTACGCAGGCGTAAGAAGATACCGGCCAGGATCTCACCGTCGTTCATGGCAATGCCCGGGGCGTCTGCGCCTTTCCAGTGCCACTGCAGCCAGCGGCCGGAGTTAACGATAGATCCGTTCTCTTCGGCGAAGCAGGTTGATGGCAGGCGGAACACTTCGGTCTGGATCGTCGATGGGTCAACGTCGTTCGACTCGCCATGGTTCTGCCAGAAGGTAGCGGTCTCGGTGTTGAGTGGGTCAATCGTTACCAGGAACTTCAGTTTCGACAGAGACGCCACCACCTTGTTCTTGTTCGGGAACGACGCCACCGGATTAAAGCCCTGGCACAGATAGCCGTTGACCTGACCCTGGTTCATCATCTCGAAATACTGCAGAACGTCGTAGCCCTTATCCCACTTCGGCAACCAGTCAAAGCCCCAGCTGTTCTCGGCTGTCGCTTTATCGCCATAGAAGGCCTTCATCATTGAGACGAAGAATTTCGGGTAGTTACCCCAGTAGTTAACCTGGCCTTCCAGCAGCGGTTTTGGCGTGTTGGCGGTGAGGTAGGTCTGGAGATCGGTTTGCTTCTCGCCTGGCAGGGTCATGTAACCGGGCAGGCTCTGCGACAGCAGGCCGATGTCGGTTAAACCCTGAATGTTGGAGTGACCGCGCAGGGCGTTCACGCCGCCACCTGCCATTCCCATGTTGCCGAGCAGCAGCTGAACCATCGCCATGGTGCGGATGTTCTGCGCGCCGACAGAGTGCTGCGTCCAGCCCAGCGCATACAGGAACGATGCGGTTTTATCGTGAACGCTGGTTTCGGCGATATATTCGCACACCTTCAGGAAGTCAGCCTTCGGCGTCCCACAGATATTTTCAACCACGTCTGGCGTGTAGCGGGAGACGTGCGTTTTCAGCAGATTCCACACGCAACGCGGATGGGTGAGGGTGGTATCGCGTTTCGCGAAGCCGTTTTCATCCAGCTCGTAGTTCCAGCTGGTTTTATCATATTTGCGTTTTTCGGCGTCATAACCGGTGAACAGGCCATCTTCGAAGCCAAAATCTTCCCGCACGATCAGGCTGGCGTTGGTGTAGGCCTCTGTGTATTCACGGTTATATTTTTCGTTAGTCAGCAGGTACAGCAGCACGCCTGACAGGAAAGTGATGTCAGTACCGGAACGAATTGGAGCATAGAAGTCGGCGACCGATGCCGTACGCGTAAAGCGCGGATCGATAACAATCAGCTTCGCGCCATTGTGGATTTTGGCTTCCATCGCCCAGCGGAATCCCACCGGATGCGCTTCTGCCGCATTCCCACCCATCACCACGATGAGGTTGGCGTTTTTGATGTCGACCCAGTGGTTGGTCATCGCACCGCGACCAAATGTTGGAGCAAGACTTGCTACCGTTGGTCCGTGTCAGACACGCGCCTGGTTGTCGACCGCGAGCATGCCGAGTGCGCGCGTAAATTTTTGGGTTAAATAGCCGGTTTCATTACTGGAGGCAGACGCACACAGCATGCCGGTGGAGAGCCAGCGGTTAACGGTGGCGCCGTCGGCGTTCTGGGCGACATAGTTGGCATCGCGGTCTTCTTTCATCAGCTTAGCGATGCGATCGAACGCCTCGTCCCAGCCAATTTGCTGCCATTTATCGGAGCCAGGTGCGCGATACTCAGGGAACTTCAGGCGGCTTTCTGAGTGGATGAAGTCCACCAGACCGGCCCCTTTCGGGCACAGCGCACCGCGGTTGACCGGGTGATCCGGGTCGCCTTCGATATGGGTAATAGATGCTTTAGCGTTTTTCGCGCCGTCGCCGAGGCTATACATTAACAGCCCACAACCGACAGAGCAGTACGTACAGGTATTACGGGTTTCGCGGGTGCGCAGCAGTTTGTACTGCCGTGTTTCCGCCAGCGCTACGCCTGGAGCAAAGCCCAGAGCCGCTGCCGTTGTGCCTGCCATACCGCCAGCGCAGATCTTAAAGAACTGCCTTCTGCTGACCTGCATGGGTCACTCCTTGTTTCGACATTGCAACCATATAATTTTTCTTTGCGGTTAAATCATAGCCACAAAGATGACGAAATTATGAATTCCCTCAATTCCATAAGGGATATGGCTCAGAATACCACAATGTCGGTAGGCCAGTTTGAATGAAGTTAAAACAACGTGAACAAAATCTGTTCGGATGAAGTAAAAAATGTGAGCCAAGTCAATTTATTACCTTTCATGTTGCGAGTCTGTAGCGATATTTTCTGCCTCTCCCCCGCAAGGGGTAAGTCATTCGCACAAGCATCTGCACCAAAAATTGATCCATACTATGCGCGAGCACCTGCGTTTGTGCTGCAATAGTAGGCTCAAATATGAAGTCGCCCAGGATTATGTCGTGCCAAAAGAAAATCGTGATACCCCGCCTCACTCACTGCCCGCCGGCGTCGTGATGTGTGAGGTGCGCAGGCCCCCGCAGCTCTCACAGCCTATCCCGGACTGGATTGCGCAGGAAGTCCCCGTTGCGCTGGTTTATAACGGTATCTCGCACGTGGTGATGATGGCCTCGCCCAAGGATCTGACCCAGTTTGCCATTGGTTTTTCGCTCTCAGAAGGCATCATCGATCATCCACAGGACATCTACGGCATGGACGTGGTGCAGGTCTGCAACGGGCTCGAAGTGCAGATTGAACTCTCCAGCCGTCGCTTTATGGCCCTGAAGGAGCGGCGTCGTGCGCTGGCAGGCCGCACCGGGTGCGGGGTCTGCGGCGTGGAGCAGTTGAACGACATTGGTAAACCCATCACACCGCTGCCGTTTAGCCAGACGTTCATCCTGACGAACCTCGACATGGCGTTGGAGGCGCTTCATACCGTCCAGCCCATTGGTCAGCTGAGCGGTTGTACGCACGCAGCAGCCTGGATCCTGCCGTCGGGGGAAATCGCGGGCGGGCATGAGGATGTGGGCCGGCACGTCGCGTTGGATAAACTGCTCGGCCGTCGGGCAGGGGAAAATGAGATATGGCAGCAGGGGGCGGCGCTGGTCTCCAGCCGGGCAAGCTACGAGATGGTACAAAAAGCGGCGATGTGCGGGGTGGAGATCCTGTTTGCGGTCTCGGCCGCCACCACGCTGGCCGTTGAGGTGGCAGAACGCTGCAACCTGACGCTGGTGGGTTTCTGCAAGCCCGGCAGGGTCACGGTGTATACCCATCCGCAGCGCTTAATCACTGCTTAAAGTTAAATCAATTTTTTTGAATGACAACGGCAAATCCTTCCGCTTTTCGTTTGGGGATGTGAGGGCTATTATTTATCACATCAAGGCACAACGCCTTACCCAAACAACTAATCGCAAGGATTTACATCATGAAAAGCATCAAAACTTTTGTCGCTGTTATCGCTCTGGCTGCTTCTTTTGGTTCTTTCGCTGCACAGACTGTTACCGCATCCGCCAGCACCATTGATGGCGCAGAAGCCAAAATCGCCGCTCAGGCTCAGCAGGCAGGCGCATCGTCTTACACCATTACTCAGGCTTTCTCCGGTAACCGTGTGCACATGACCGCTGAACTGAACAAATAAGCACATAGCATCTGTCGAAAGAGCGCCCTCGGGGCGCTTTTTTAGTTTATGCCTGCCAGACGTAATAGCGCCGTCACCACTGCTGCCGCAACAATCACCAGAATCAACGGCACTTTGCGCCAGGCCAGGAACACGGCAAAGGCCACACCCAGTACGCGCGCCATCCCGGCGAAATGCTCCCCTTCATAAAAGGTTGTCGCCAGCGCGACTGAAAACAGCAGCACGGTTGCGGCATCCGACAACAGCGCCTGCGAACGTTCGGAAAGAGCTAACCGGCTGCCCAGTTTGGCCCCGCCGAGGCGCATCAGATAGGTACCGGCAGACAAAATTGCGATGCCGAGAAGAAAGATGGTCATGTTTTCCATTATTTTTTCCTCGACGCCAGGCCAAGTAACGAGAGCAGTACCGGCAGGCCCACCGGCGCAAAGGGTACAGCGGCCAACGACAGGGCGGCACCGCTGCAGGCGCGGATAAGGGTGGTGCGATTTTTAAACGCCGGTACGACCAGCGCCAGTAAAATGGCTGGGAACACCGCGTCCAGACCAATGGTTTCGGGCTCTGGCAGCAGTTTGCCGACCAACGCCCCCAGCATCGTGCCTAGCGGCCAGATAATCGCCACGCCCAGGCCGCAGAGCCAGTATGCGGCTTTGCGCTGCTCCAGCGTTTTTTGCGACAGACCAAATACCACGCTTTCGTCATTCATGATGTGGCAACCCAGCAGGCCCAGTCCGCGTTTACCCACCAGCTCGCGCACGGTCACGCCAAAAGGCACGTGGCGGGCATTGACCAGTAGCCCCGCAGCCGCTGCGGCAAGCGGGTTCCCGCCGCTGGCCACAATGCCGATAAACATAAACTCGGACGCCCCCGCCAGCACGGAAACAGAGAGCAAAAACGGCACCCAAAGCGGGAAGCCATACGCCATCGCCAGCGAGCCGTAGGACATACCCACAACACCAACCGCCAGACACACCAGTACAATTGCCTTGATGGTGTCGCCTTTAAGACTTGAGAGAGAATGCTTCATACACTGTTAGCCATATCGAACGAATATCCATTATAATGAACGCATCAATGTCGTTTTACAAGATGAACGATTCGTTCGATTTACAGAACAGAGGCCGTTTTATGACGCAGCCAATTAGCGTGATCGCCAAAAGCCTGGTGCGGGAACGCTTGCGAACCGGACTTTCACTGGCGGAAATCGCCCGTCGTGCCGGGATCGCCAAATCCACGCTGTCGCAGCTGGAGTCCGGCAACGGCAACCCCAGCCTCGAAACGCTCTGGTCGCTGTGCGTTGCATTGGGCATTCCGTTTGCCCGTTTGCTGGAGCCGCAACAGCCCGCGACCCAGGTGATCCGCCGTGGCGAAGGCACCAAAGTGATTGCCGAGCAGGCAAACTTTGAGGCCATCCTGCTGGCGACATGCCCACCGGGCGCGCGACGTGATATCTATATGCTGATGGCGCAGCCGGGTGCGGATCGTATTTCCCATCCTCATACGCCGGGGTCGGTTGAACACATTATTGTGACTCAGGGCCGGGCGCTGGTTGGCCTGACGGACGCGCCTGAAGAGCTGGGAGAAGGGGACTACATTTGCTATCCCGCCGATCGGCCGCATATCTTCAAAGCCCTTGAGCGTGATACCTGTGCGCTGATGGTTGCTGAACAAAACTAACTTTTCAGACACGGATAATCATGTCGCTTAAAGCCATTGCCAAAGAACTGGGACTTTCGGTTACCACGGTCAGCCGCGCTCTTAACGGATACGATGATGTCTCCCGCGAGACGCGCGCCCGCGTGGAAGCCGAAGCCCAGCGCCGTGGCTATCGTCCAAACACCTTTGCCCGCCGCCTGAAGATGGGCAAAATCGACGCCGTCGGGCTGGTGTTTCCGGTGCATCCGGTACCGCTCAATAACAGCGTTTTTATGGACATGGTCGGCGAAATTAGTCACGAACTGGCGCGACATGAGATCGACTTACTGCTGATTGCCGACGACGATCTGGCCGACAAGCACAGCTACATGCGGATGGTGCAAAGTCGCCGTGTGGATGCGCTGATTGTGGCCCACACCCTGGACCGCGATCCGCGTCTGGAGCAGCTGCAGGCCGCCGGATTCCCTTTCCTCGCCCTCGGGCGCAGCCACCTGCCTGACCCCTATGCCTGGTTCGACTTTGACAACTATGCCGGGACGTATCAGGCGACACGTCGGCTTATCGAGCGTGGGCATCAGCGCATCGCGCTGTTAGGGGAAAGCAACAGTCAGGCGTTTATTACCCAGCGCCGTCAGGGCTATCTTGATGCCCTGCACGAAGCGGGGCTCTCCAGCGAATGGCTGCGCATCATGCCGCCATCACGCCGCGCGGGATACACCACCACCCAGGCATTGCTGGCGCTGGATGTCGCGCCAACGGCGATCGTCACCGACTGCAACACCCACGGCGATGGTGCCGCGATGGCGCTGGCGCAGATGGGGCGCTTAACGGGCGAGAACGCCGTTTCGCTGGTGGTTTACGACGGCCTGCCGCAGGACAGCATTGTCGATATCGACGTGGCGGCGGTGATTCAGTCCACCCGTGAGGGCGTAGGAAAACAGATCGCCGACATGGTGCGGCAGCTGATTAATGGCGACGACATCAGCCAGCTTCAGGTGCTGTGGCAACCGGATTTCTCCCCGGGCCAGACGGCTTAAATTTCCCTAATTTCTAAACCCGATCACAAATCCGAAACGTTTTGGTTTTAATCCGAAACGTTTCGGATCAACACTCAGGACATCCCGACGACAGGAGATGTCCGATGCACGATTCAATTTTACGTCTTGCCAGCGAAACGGTGGATGTGGTTATCAAAACCCACCCGTTCGCCGAAATTCTTTACTGGGGTCCGCACCTTCGCTACTTTTCGCCGCAGGATGCGTCAACCCTGTCCCGCCCGGTCGCCAACGGCAGACTGGATGTCGACCTGCCGGTAACACTGATGGCGGAACTGGCTCACGGCCTGTTTGGGGCGCCGGGCATTGAAGGCCACCGTCAGGGGCTGGACGGCTCACCGCAGTTCCGCACCGTTGCCGTAGCGCAGGAGGGGCAAACCCTCACCGTGACTGCCGAAGATGACCATGCGGGCCTGCGAGTAACCAGCGAAATCGCCCTCGACGGCAGCGGCGTGCTGGTGGTTCGCCACGGTCTGACCAATCTTAAGAGCCAGCCGTGGCAGGTGGATCGCCTGGCCGTTACGCTGCCGCTGGCAGAACGTTCGCGCGAAGTGATGGCGTTTCATGGCCGCTGGATCCGCGAATTCCAGCCGCATCGCCTGCTGCTGGAGCACGACAGCTTCGTTATCGAGAACCGTCGCGGCCGTTCCTCCCACGAGCACTTCCCAGGGCTTATCAGCGGCACGGCAGGTTTTAGCGAAATGGACGGCGACGTATGGGGCGTTCACCTGGGCTGGAGCGGTAACCATCGCCTGCGCGCGGAAGCCAAAACCGACGGTCGCCGCTATTTGCAGGCCGAAGCACTGTATCTGCCGGGCGAAATGAAGGTGGAGGAGGGCGAAACCCTGTGGACGCCGCGCCTTTACGCCAGCTACTCGGCGCAGGGGCTGAACGGCATGAGCCAGCAGTTCCACCGCTATCTGCGCGACAATATTATTCGCTTCCCGGAGAACAAACCGCGCCCGGTGCATCTCAATACCTGGGAGGGGATCTACTTCAGTCACGACCCGGAATACATCATGCGGATGGCCGAAGAAGCGGCCACGCTGGGCGTGGAGCGCTTTATCATCGACGACGGCTGGTTTAAAGGGCGCAACGACGACCACCGCGCGCTGGGAGACTGGTATCTCGACGAGAAAAAATACCCTGACGGCCTGATGCCGGTGATCAACCACGTCAAAAACCTCGGCATGGAGTTTGGTATCTGGGTTGAACCGGAAATGATTAACCCGGATTCGGATCTGTATCGCGCGCATCCTGACTGGGTGCTGGCGCTGCCGGGGTACGCACAGGCGACCGGTCGCCATCAGCTGGTGCTGAACCTCAATATCCCGCAGGTCTTTGATTATCTGCTGGAGCGCATGAGCTGGCTGCTGGGTGAACATCCGGTGGACTATGTGAAGTGGGATATGAACCGCGAGCTGGTGCAGCCCGGTCATCAGGGCAAAGCCGCCGCCGACGCCCAGACCCGTCAGTTCTACCGCCTGCTGGATGTGCTTGGCGAGCGCTTCCCGCAGGTGGAGTTTGAATCCTGCTCCTCCGGCGGCGGGCGTATCGATTATGAAGTGCTGACCCGCTGCCATCGCTTCTGGGCCTCGGACAACAACGACGCGCTGGAGCGCAATACCATTCAACGCGGGATGAGCTATTTCTTCCCACCGGAGGTGATGGGGGCGCATATCGGTCATCATAAATGCCATGCCACCTTCCGCCAGCACAGCATCGAATTCCGTGGTCTGACGGCGCTGTTTGGTCATATGGGACTGGAGCTGGATCCGCTAAGCGTGGATGAGCACGAGCGCGACGGCTATCGCCGCTATGCAGCGCTGCACAAGCAGTGGCGCGAGGTGATCCACCACGGCACCCAGTGGCGCGTGGATATGCCTGATGCCACCACCCAGGCGCAGGGTATAGTGAGCGACGATAAGAAGCAGGGATTGTTTATTGTCAGCCAGCTACAAATGCCTGATTACACCTTGATGATGCCGCTGCGCATGCCGGGACTGGAGGCCAACGCCCGGTACCGCATCACGCTGCTCGATCACCCGAATATTCGCCTGACCGGCGAAGGCGGCCACACCATGCGCAAGCTGCCGGCGTGGAT
The DNA here is from genome assembly GCF_025564065.1 of Silvania hatchlandensis. Taxonomy (GTDB): domain Bacteria; phylum Pseudomonadota; class Gammaproteobacteria; order Enterobacterales; family Enterobacteriaceae; genus Enterobacter; species Enterobacter hatchlandensis. The sequence goes on from NZ_JAMGZK010000040.1 coordinate 54,700, forward strand.
GGAAGCCCCGCAAACGGTGAGTGGCGAATGGCTGATGCAGGCGGGACTTGCGCTGCCGATTCTGGATCCGGAAACCGCCATTCTGATTGGCGTAGAACGCGTATAAGGCCAATGGGCCGGGCAACCGGCCCTCAGTTGAGGATAAAAATAATGAACACGACTGCCTGTACCCACAAAGACAATCCGAATTTCTGGATCTTCGGGTCATTCTTCTTTCTCTACTTCTTCATCATGGCGACTTGCTTTCCGTTCCTGCCGATCTGGCTGTCGGATATCATTGGCCTGAATAAAACCCATACCGGGATCGTTTTCTCCTGCATCTCGCTGTCCGCCATCTCGTTCCAGCCGGTGCTGGGGGTGGTGTCTGACAAGCTGGGGCTGAAAAAACACCTGCTGTGGATTATCGCGGTTCTGCTGTTCTTGTTTGCTCCCTTCTTCCTCTACGTCTTCGCTCCGCTGCTGAAGGTCAATATCTGGCTGGGGGCGCTGAGCGGCGGGCTGTACATCGGTTTTGTCTTCTCGGCGGGCTCAGGGGCCATCGAGGCCTACATCGAGCGCGTGAGCCGCAACAGCTTCTTTGAATACGGCAAGGCGCGGATGTTTGGCTGTCTGGGCTGGGGGCTGTGCGCTTCTACCGGCGGGGTACTGTTCAGTATCGACCCGTCGTATGTGTTCTGGATGGGATCGGGGGCGGCGCTTGTACTGATGTTGCTGCTGGTGATAGCCAAACCGAAGCCCAACCAGACCGCACAGGTAATGGACGCGTTAGGGGCCAACCAGCCACAGATCACCACCCGAACTGTAATCAACCTGTTCCGTCAGCGCAAAATGTGGATGTTCATTTTGTACGTGATTGGCGTGGCCTGCGTGTATGACGTGTTCGATCAGCAGTTTGCCACCTTCTTTAAAACCTTCTTCGCCACACCGGAGGAAGGCACGCGGGCATTTGGTTTTGCGACCACCGCCGGGGAGATCTGCAACGCCATTATCATGTTCTGCTCACCGTGGATCATTAACCGTATCGGTGCCAAAAATACGCTGCTGATTGCCGGACTGATTATGGCGACGCGCATTATTGGCTCGTCGTTTGCAACTACCGCGGTTGAAGTGGTGGCCCTGAAGATGCTCCACGCGCTGGAAGTGCCGTTCCTGCTGGTGGGCGCATTTAAATACATTACGGGCGTCTTTGATACCCGCCTGTCGGCCACCATCTACCTGATTGGCTTTAACTTTGCCAAACAGCTGGCGGCGATCTTTCTCTCTGCGTTCGCCGGGAATATGTATGACCGGATCGGCTTCCAGGATACCTATCTGATGCTGGGCTGTTTTGTACTGGCGGTGACGGTGATTTCGGCGTTTACGCTGTCAAACCATCGTGCTGCTGCGACACAAAAAGTGTCTCAACCTGCGTGAGTCTGCATCCTCCCTGCGGGCGTTGGCCATCAGGGAGTTTTCAGGTGCTTACCCAGTTGTTTTTGATTTTGAACATATCAGCGCGGTTATAGCTGCAGGAATAGTTAAAGATAGTGCCGTCTTCTAACTTTGTTACCCCAGTGACCTTAAGCATCGGCCTGCCAGTGGGGATCTGCAACAGCGCCGAAAATTCCTCGTCGAACAGATCGCTTTCAATCACCGAGTTATAGAATTTAATTTTCTTCGCCGTTTTTTGTTCGATGTATTGATACAGAGAACCTTGCTGAAGAACAGCGACGGGAATGGCGTCAATCACCGCGCAGATTATCCATGAATCTTCAATCAGTACGGGGGTGTTATCAATGCATCTCAGGCGGCGAATAAAATGCACCGAATCACCGGGTGTCATATCGAGATGTTGAGCAATAGCCTGGGGAGCAGGCAAGATCTGTTGAGCGATAATTTGGCTGGATACGTTGCCCTGCTGATTAAACTCCCGCGAAAAGCCGAGGATAGAATCACCAGGATGGTTGTTCAGCATAAAGACGTTATCTTCTGCGACTTTCGCCACGAACATTCCTTTGCCGTGGATCTTCTCAATAAAGCCGTCTTGCTCCAGCGCGAGCATCGCCTTTTGCAGCGTTACGCGAGTGACATTATACCGTTTCGCCAGATCGCGTTCAGAAGGGATTTTGTCACCAATAAGGTATTTCTTTTGCAGAATATCTGAGCGAATACTGTTTTTGATTTCAATATATCGAGCGACCATTTTCTGGCTCTTAAGGATGAGCGACAGGGGTCAGTGTAACATGCACGCCGCCCCTGTCGCTGACCTGTATCACGTTGAGGCTGCCGGGTTCAGAGCGGAATCTTCTTCGGCTTCTTTCTGGATTTGATTGCGTTCCATCATTTTAAAGAACGGATAATAAATCACCGTCGAAATGACCACCATGCAGCCCGACCATATCGCCGCTGGCAGATTTCCGGCGGTGGCAAACCAGGCATTGAGAATGGGTGGCATAGTCCAGGGGACCTGCAAAACGGGTCGGCCAATAATATTAAAATCCATCAGTAGCCACGATATTGTACATAAAACCAGCGGGGTAATAATTAATGGCAACATCATTAACGGGTTAAAGACCATCGGCACACCAAATATCACCGGCTCGTTAATACAGAATATCGCCGGGCCAATCGACATCCTCCCCAGCGAGCGATAATAACGACTGCGGGAAAAGATCATCGCCAGCACTAATCCCATGGTCGCCCCTGAACCGCCCGCACAGATAAAGAAGGTATAAAACCCTTCTGCGGCAATATGCGGAACCGGCTGATGATTGAGAAACGCCTCAGTGTTCTCGGCGATAAACTTTAAGAATATCGGGCTGGTGATGCCCGATAAAACGTTGGTGCCGTGAATGCCGCAACACCAGAGCAACGAGATAGTCAATACCAGCAGTAACATTCCCGGTAGCGTATCCATACCCAGCACTAACGGGCTGAGAATCAGGGTAAAAAAGGCATTAATATCAAAACCGAGAATGACCCTGACAAACCAGACTACCGTCAAACAGACCGTGGCGGGAACCAGACTAACAAACGACTGTAATACCGCAGGGGGAACGCTTTCGGGTAATTTAATATAGATTTTTCGCTGAATAAAAAAGCGCACAACATACACGGTTAAAACAGACAGAATAATGGCGGAGAAAAGCCCGGATGCGCCAAAGTTACTGACATTTATTTTCCCTGCATCATCCAGTTGGGCCAGCATAAATACGGCGACGGTAATACAGCAACAGCTTACGCCATCCAGTTGGAGTTGTCGGGCGAGGTTAAAACTAATGCCAATGGCGGCGATAAGACCAATCGCACCAAAAGTGACATTCACCGGCACGCTGAGCTTAGTGCCAAAATCCCCCAGCCATTCAGTCCAGCCAGGTATCGGCAGGTTAGCAATAATAAGAAATAAACTACCGGCAACAATAAAAGGCAGTGTGAATGCGATGCCATTGCGAACGGCCACCAGAATCGCATTATCCCCTACCTTGATAAGCACCGGAACAACACGGCTCTCAAGGAACTTCATCATGACGTTTTCCTCTCCCTGGAGAAGGTGAATAATCAATGAAACTGCGGAAGAAAATCACGGTTTGCGGCCAAATAATCATTGAGGATTTTCTCCGCTATGATCACCGAAGGCACCAGAGGATGACTCGCCAGGGCTAATAGTGCCGTGTGGTAATTGCCCGTGACGGCGGCTTCTACGGTGAGTTCCTCAAAGGCTTTGACGCTTTGGATGAGTCCACGCACGCGGGCGGGTAAAGGACCGTAGGTGATGGGATGTGCGCCTTGTTTATCTATCACGGCGTTGGTTTCAATTACGCTCGCGTCGGGTAAGTCACGGGTGGTACCGTTATTCAACGTATTCACGACGTGGATTTCTTTTTTATTATTGTAGATGGCGCTGATAATGGAACAGGCGGTATCGGAATACCAGGCTCCGCCCCGACTTTCCAGCGCTTTGGGTTTCTCGCACAGCGCGGGATCGTTATAAAGCTCAAACAGCTGCTTTTCGATGGCTTTTGAGCGTTCTCCACGCGTACCGCCCTGGTTCATCTCCTCAATCTCTTTTTCCACCATTTCGCGATTGAGCCAGAAGTATTTTAAATAGGAGAGCGGGTAGAAATTAAGCGCTTTGACGAACTCGCGCGGCAACCCTAAATCAGGCACATTTTTGAGGGTGTGATTACCTGTACCTTCTGCCAGACGGGCAAAGAAATCAGCGCTTATATCCTTGCCATCCAGCATGATCTGGTCGGCAAAAATAAGATGATTAAGGCCCATAATTCGTGCGGAAATGGATTTTCTGTCGACGTTATAGGTTTTGGCGACGTCCATCATCATGCTGTTTGCGCCGCTGCAAATCCCCAGTGATTTTATTGCACTGTGTTTTTCGATAGCTTCGGTGACGATCCCGGCAGGATTGGTGAAATTAATCAGCCAGGCATCGGGGCACAGTTCCTCCATGTCTTTACAGACATCCAGTAACACGGGGATCGTACGCTGGGCTTTCATAAAACCACCCGGCCCGGTGGTTTCCTGCCCCAGCACGCCATATTTCAGCGGGATTTTTTCATCCTGAATACGCGCGTCGAGTTGCCCGACGCGAATTTGAGTAGTGACGAAATCGGCGTCTTTCAAGGCGTCACGGCGCTGCGTCGTCAGGTGAACGGTCATATTGATACCGGCTTTTTTCACCATCCGTTGAATAAGACCGCCGACACTCTCCAGTTTTTCTTTTCCTGCCTCGACATCAACCAGCCAGTATTCTGTGACCGGGAGTTCTTTGTGTCTTTTAATAAAACCATCGAGTAATTCTGGGGTATAGCTGGAACCTCCACCAAGGGTAACGACTTTTAACTTTCCCATTTCTCATTCTCCATATGAACTGGCGTATGCCAGTTGGTGGGAAAATATCACGCAACGGGAAGCTCTCAGGGTGACCTTAATCACACATTAATCGTATGGAGATAAGAAGTAAGAAAAAGCCCCGCTGGATAACGGGGCAACAAAGAAGGGATTATTCGAGGTAAAAGACCTCTTGCAGTTCCGCACTCACCGGGCTGTTGTCCGGGTTAGACGGCATCACGTCGCGCATGTGTTTCCACCAGCGCTGGCAGACGTCGGTATTCGCTACCGCGTTCCAGCGCTCCTCCGATTCAATCTCCACGGTGGCAAACAGCAGGTTGCGGGTCTTATCCAGCCAGATGGCGTAGTGGTGCGCGCCGTGGTCTTTCAGCACCGCTTCCAGCTCGGGCCAGATCGGGTTGTGGCGACGTTCATACTCTTCGTGTGCGTCCGGGTTCACCTGCATCACAAAGGCTTTGCGGATCATAATGCCTCCAGATAGAGTTCGCGCACCTCGTCGCGGCTGGCGCTACGCGGGTTGCAGGGAGCGCACGGATCGGCGAGAGCTTTGTCGAGCCAGCCTTCGATATCGGCTTTGGTCACGCCCAGTTTGCTGAATCCGGAAGGAATGCCGACGCGGGCGCTCAGGTCACGTATCGCCTGAATGGCCGCCATACTTGCCGCTTCGTCGCTCATCTCGCGGGTATCAACGCCCATCGCCTGCGCCACGCGGGCAAACCGTGCGACGGCGTTCGGGCGGTTAAAGTTTTCGATGATCGGCAGCAGGATGGCGTTGCAGACGCCGTGCGGTAGATTGTGCGTGGCGCCCGGTTGGTGGGCCAGCGCATGTACCAGGCCCAGTCCGGCGCTGTTAAATGCCATCCCCGCCAGATACTGACCAAAGGCCATTTGCTCCCGGGCTTCGAGGTTATGTCCATTGTCCACGGCGTAGGGCAGCCACTGCGTAATTAAGCGAATCGCCTCCAGCGCATTGGCGTCGGTCAGCGGGTGCGCGCCAACGGACACGTAAGCTTCGATGGCATGGGTCAGGGCATCCATCCCGGTAGCGGCGGTGACGGAGGCCGGAATATCCAGCATCACGCTGGCATCATCCACGGCGATATCCGGGATGATGTTTGGGTCGATAATCACCTCTTTCACCTGACGGTCAGTGTCGATGATCACCGCGTTGCTGGTCATCTCCGCCGCCGTACCGGCGGTGGTGTTGATGGCGACCAGCGGCACGCCGGCGTTTTTCACTTTGCCGACGCCGGAGTACGCAGTGGAAGGGCCTGGATTGGCGGTAAGAATTTTAATCGCTTTGGCAGTGTCAATCGGGCTGCCCCCACCGAAGGCGATGATGTAATCGCACTGCGCGGCCTGATAAGCGGCATAGCCTTTCTGCACCAGCGCTTCCGTTGGGTTCGGGAACACCTCGTCGAACAGGTGATACGACATCTGCTGCTCATCCAGTGCGGCAAACAGGCTGTCGAGCAGGCCCAGTTTGACCAGCTGACCGTCGGTGACGATCAGCGCCGTTCCCCACTGTTTGCTTGCCACCAGATTTACCATATCGCCGATTGCGCCCGCGCCGTGCAGGCTGATTTTAGGAAGCGCCAACATAAAGCTCATGATCATTCTCCTTAATTACGTTGATTTTTATGCCCGGTGGCGCAGCGCGTGTACGCCGCGCCACCCGACATTTAGATCCGTCTTCGCTGCATAATCCGGCGGGTGATGATCGGCAGGGAGATCACCACAATCAGCATCGCGCCGATAATCACCGACATCACAATGCCCGGCACGTTGAGCAGGCTCAGGCCGAAGGTGACCAGCCCCATCAGGAAGGCGGCGATAATCACGCCCACCATGCTGCCGGAACCGCCGAGGATATTGACCCCGCCCAGCACCGCCATCGTCACTACTGCCAGCTCCCAGCCCATCGCGATCGTCGGGCGGGTACTGCCCAGACGCGAGGTGAGCAGCACCGAGGCCAACCCGGCCATCAGCCCCACCAGCGCAAAGAGGATCAGGTTGTGACGCTTCACGTTGATGCCGGAATACCATGCCCCGGTCGGGTTATTGCCGATGGCGTAGGTGCGGCGGCCAAAGTTGGTTCGGTGCAGCACGAAGGCAAACAGGACAGCCAGCACGATAAATAGCGTGAACTCAAACGACAGCGCGCCCCAGACGTAGCCCTGCCCAAGCCAGGCGAAGCTCTCAGGGTAGGCGTTGAGCGCCTGGTCGCCGAGCAGGATGTAGGTAATGCCGCGATACAGGCTCATGGTGCCGATGGTGATCACAATCGACGACAGGTTAAAGCGCGTCACCAGGATACCGTTGAACAACCCGCACAGCAGCCCAACCCCTAACCCCACGCAGACAAGCCATGGGGTATCCACCCCGGCCGCCGCGCAAAAGCCCATTACCGTTGAGCTGAGCGCGATGGTGGAGGCCACCGACAGATCAATTTCACGGGCGATAATCAGCATCGCCATCGGCAGCACGATGATCGCTTTTTCGGTGAAGTTGAACGTGGCATCCGACAGGTTCCAGATATCAAGGAAGTACGGGGAGGCCAGGGCATTAACCACGAACACTGCCAGCGTCACCGCCAGCAGAAAACCTTCCCAGCACAGCAGGCGCCGGAAAATCCCCGCCGCAGCGGGCGTATTTTTGATCTCTTCAGACGTCATAATTTTGCTCATGCTCTCACCGCCTGTTTCTGCCGCGCCAGTGCCGCATCGCGCAGGATTAACCGGCCTTTGCGTTTGTTGCCGCGCTCATTGAGCAGGACCGCAATCACGATCACCGTCCCGGAGATGGCCATCTGCCAGAACGGCGACACACCAATCACCGGCAGGGCATTGTTGATCACCCCAAGGAACAGCGCCCCGCACAGGCAGCCCAGTACCCGACCGGTGCCGCCCATGGTGCTGATGCCGCCGATGACGCAGGCCGCCACCACCTGCAGCTCAAAGCCGTTCGCCACGTCGACATAGGCCACCGCGAAGCGTGAGATCCACAGATAGCCGCAGAACCCGGCCAACGCCCCGGAGAGGCAGAAGCTGACGAACTGCATTTTTCCGGCGTTAATCCCGGTGTAGTACGCCGCCGTGGCGTTGCCGCCTGCGGTGTAAAGTGCGCGTCCGGTGCGGCTGTAGCGCAGGAAATAGCCTACCAGCAGCAGGGCGGCAACCGCGCACCAGCTCAGGACCGGCATCCCCAGCAATGAGGCGCGCGGCAGGCCGAGGAAATCGGTGCCCATCTGGTTGGAGTTGACCCAGCCGCCGCCTGAGAGCAGGAAGATAATCCCGCGGTAGATGCTCATGGTGCCGAGCGTGACCACAATCGCCGGAATGCCCATTTTCCACACCAGCAGACCGTTGATCATCCCCATCAGCAGGCCAAGCGCGGTCGCCAGAATCAGCAGCGCCCACACCGGTACGTCGGGGTAGTGGAAGTTAATCAGGGCGACAATCATCCCGGTCAGCGCCAGGTTCGCTGCCATCGACAGGTCGATGCCTTTGGTGAGCAGTACCATCATCTGGCCGAGGGCGAGAATAATCAGAATCGAGGTGTCGTTGAACATCTCCACCAGGTTACCTGGGGCGATAAACGACGGAACGCGCGTGCCGATGGCGATAATCATCAGCACGATCACCGCCGCGAGTAATACCTCGCGGTGTTTAAGCAGTTGCTGCACCATTATGCGGCCTCCTGTCGGGCACCGCTGGCGGCGCTGACGATGGTTTCGGCTGTTGCCTCACCCGCCTGATACTCCGCCACCATCAGCCCTTCATGCATGACGATAATCCGGTCGGCCATACCCATCACCTCCGGCAGTTCGGACGAGACCATAATCACCGCCAGCCCCTGGCCTACCAGCTCGGACATAAACTGATGCACCGCCGCTTTGGAGCCGATGTCGATCCCTTTGGTCGGCTCATCGAGGATGATCACCTCCGGGTGGGTCGCCAGCCATTTGCCGATGACCACTTTTTGCTGATTGCCGCCGGAGAGCGTTTCAACCGCCTGTTTCCAGCTAAAGGCTTTTACCTGCAGGCGCTTCGCGTAATCGTCCGCCAGCTGCCACTCCCGCTCCTCGTTCAGCACCCCGTTAGGGTTGAGTTTGCCGAGCTGCGGCAGGCTGATGTTCTGCGCAATCGACAGCTCGATAATCGCCCCCTGTTTTTGCCGCTCTTCGGGCACGCAGACGATCCCGGCTTGAATGGCATCTGCGGGCTGGCGGAAGTGCCGGGCAGTGCCGTTCAGCACAATATTGCCGGAAGAGGGGCGCGATACGCCGCTCAAAGCCTGCATCAGCTCGGTACGCCCGGCGCCGACCAGGCCGTAAAAGCCGAGGATCTCGCCTTTGCGCAGGGTGAAGGAGATATTGGCGAACTCGGTCGGATGGCAGAGCTCCTGCACCTCCAGCACGGTAGCGCCTTTTTCGCAGGCCACCTTCGGGAAAGTCTGGGTAATTGCGCGCCCGACCATCATCGCCACCATCCGTTCTTCGGTGATGTCGTTGATCGCCCCGGCGCCAACAAACACGCCGTCGCGCAGAATGGTGTAGTGATCCGCCAGCTCAAAAATCTCGTCGAATTTATGCGAAATAAACAGGATGGCTTTCCCTTCCTGCTTTAAACGCTCGACGATCTGATAAAACTCGAGGATTTCGTGCTGCGACAGGGCGGCAGTCGGTTCATCGAGGATCACCACCTGGGCATCAAACGACAGGGCGCGGGCAATCGCCACCATATGGCGCTGGGCAATGCTCAGGGTTTTAAGCGTCGCGCGTGGGTCAATCTGCACCTCCAGGCGGCTGAGGATCGCCTGGGCTTTACGGTGCATTTCCGGCCAGTCGAGCTTCTTGAAAATGCCTTTATACAGATACTGGCCGACAAAAATATTTTCGGTGACCGACAGCTCATCGAAAAGCACGGTCTCCTGGTGAATGGCGGTAATCCCCACCTTATGTGCCGAGTCGGGGGTTGGCAGGTGGATGGGAATCGCTTTGTAGAGGATCTCGCCTTCGTCGGGTTGATAGATACCGGTCATCACTTTAACCAGCGTCGATTTGCCCGCGCCGTTTTCGCCGATCAGGGCGGTGACTTTGCCGGGCCAGAGTTCGAGCTGCACGTTCTCAAGGGCACGTACACCCGGGAATACCTTGGTGATGCCCTGAAGCTGAAGCAAGGGTGTGGACATGATAGTTCTCCATAAGACCCCCTCACCCCAACCCCTCTCCCCATAGGGGCAAGGGGCTCGATCGGTCCCCACTCCCCTTTGGTGAGTGGGTTAGGGTGAGGGGTGAAGTTGTTAGAAAATCTTCGAGAACTTATCAATGTTGCTGGCATCGTAAACAAACGGCTCAGCCATTGCGCCGCTGCCGTCGGCATCGAGCTTCACTTTGCCCAGTTTACCCATGCTGGCTTCCTGTTTAGTGGCGGTACCTTTCACCAGATCATCCGCTAAATAGGTGGCGGCATAGCCGAGGTCGATCGGGTTCCAGATGGCGAAGCTCTTGCTGGCGCCGGATTTCACCGCGCCCGCCATCTCAGACGGAAGCCCTAAGCCGGTGACGTACACTTTACCGATCTTGCCCTGGTCTTTTACTGCCTGCGCGGCAGCCACGATGCCCACGGAGGACGGGGAGACAATCACTTTCAGGTCAGGATAGGTTTTCAGCAGGCCGACCGCTTCGCGGTAGCTCTTGTCCGACAGATCGTCGCCATAGGCCACGGTCACCAGATTGACGGACGGGTACTGTGGCAGCACCTTTTTCATCTCGGCAATCCAGGTGTTCTGGTTGGTGGAGGTTGGGGTGGCGCTCAATACTGCCACGTCGCCTTTCTCCACGTTCAGCGCTTTCAGCGCTTCGGCCGCCAGCTTGACGTTGGTTTCGCCAATCAGGGCGTTATTGGACGGATTGAGGTGGATCTGACGGCCCGCTTTGGCCACGCCGGAATCCCAGGACACGACTTTGATCCCGCGCTGCATTGCTTTTTTCAGCACCGGCACCACGGCATCCGGATCGTTGGCGGAGATGGCGATCGCATCCACACCCTGAGCGATCAATCCGTTCAGCACTTCGATCTGTGCTTCTGCGGTGGTGGTGGTCGGGCCGGTATAAATCACTTTTACATCGCCTAACTCTTTGGCTGCTTCCTGCGCGCCAACGTTCGCTGCTTCAAAGAATCCATTGCCTAACGATTTTGCCACCAGGGCGATTTTTACTTCAGCTAAAGCAGAACCGGACAACGCCAGGGCGGCAACGGTGAGGATCAAGCTTGTCTTTATTTTCATTGCTTTTACTCCACTTAATTGAGTTAGTTGTGTAGGGATTGCAGGTGTAGTTTCGCCCCGTCTCAATGAGCGGGGCGCGATGTTCTTATTTGTACAGATCTAACGCCGACTGCATAGGGTTAACGCCAAAGCGTTTGCCCAGCGCAATCAGTTCTTCCCGGGTGATGGTCTGCTTCATGCCACCCATGGAATAGACTTTCACCAGCACTTCGGCAGACTTCTCGGCGGTGTCGATCAGGCCAAAGGTTTCATCAAGCGTTGGGCCGCTGCCGAACACGCCGTGGAACGGCCACAGCACCAGGGAATGTTTTTGCATCTCAACTGCGGTGGCTTCGCCGATCTCGTCGGTACCCGGCACCATCCACGGCAGAATGCCCACGCCATCCGGGAACACCACCAGACACTCGGTGCTGCCTTCCCACAGCTGACGGGTGATCACGTCAGTATTGTTCTCCAGCACGAAGGTCAGGGCGATCAGGTTAGTGGCGTGGCAGTGCATAATCACGCGGTCTTTCCCACCGCTGGCTTTGATACGCTCACAGTGGGAGAGAAAGTGGGCTGGCAGTTCAGAGGTGGGTACCGCTTCGTTGGTCAGCCCCCAAAGAATGTGGTAGCCCGCGCCGTCGCTGTCCACTTTTACGATGCCTAAATTGGCCGCAGGATCGAGCTGGACGTTGCGGAAGAACTTACCGGAGCCGGTGACGATAAATGGCGTGTTGGCGAGCAGCGGCATCGGCTGGCTCAGAGCGATATAGCGCGGCTTGGCGTGGAAGTCAGCTTCGAACGGGGCGATATCCGTATCGTCAAGGCGCAGGGTCAGGTTACCGCCGTTGCGCTCGTCCCAGCCTTTCAGCCAGGCGTCGGTGGTGGCTTTAATCATGCCCTGGACGAACCAGGCGTTGGTGATGGTCTGCATAGTCTTTCGTTTCCTGTGATCGCGGTGAGGTTTCTCCTCACCCTAACCTTCGCCCCTTTGGGGCGAGGGGATGGTTTGCTCCCTCTCCCTGGGGGAGAGGGCAGAGGTGAGGGTTGTCTTACCCGCGTTTGCTCAATACGTCGTGTTCATACGCGCGCACGTTGTCCAGCCACTGGCTGCCCGCCGGGGTATCGTTGCGCTGGCAGTACATCTCCCATACGGCCTGCCACGGCAGCGATTTTTGCTCTTCCAGCAGCGCCAGGCGGGTGGTGTAATCCCCCGAGGCTTCCAGGGTACGTAACTCCTCAGTCGGTTCCAGCAGGGCGCGCAGCAGGGCTTTTTTCATATTGCGGGTGCCAATAACCCACGCCGCGATGCGGTTGATGGAGGCGTCGAAGAAGTCGAGACCGATATGCACCCGGTCAAACAGGTCATGGCGGATAATTTCGCTGGCGATGGCCTGGGTTTCATCATCAAGCAGCACCACGTGGTCGCTGTCCCAGCGCACCGGGCGGCTGACGTGCAGCAGCAGGTGCGGGACGTACAGCATTGCGGCAGAGATTTTGTCGGAGATCACTTCCGTCGGGTGGAAATGTCCTGCATCCAGACACAGCGCGGTCTGACGGCTGGTGGCGTAACCCATGTAGAACTCGCCGGAGCCCACGGTGTAGCTTTCGGCACCGATGCCGAACAGCTTGCTCTCAACCGCATCGAGATGGTGCGCCGGATCCAGCTTCTCGCTCATCGCTTCGTCCAGCGCCGCCAGCAGACGCTGGCGCGGGGCGAGGCGATCGACGGTGATGTCTTTCATCCCGTCCGGGATCCAGATGTTCATTACCGACGGCGTACCGAGTTGCTCGCCGAAATAAGCCGACACGCGACGGCTGGCCTTCACGTGGTCAATCCAGAACTGGCGAATATCGTCATCGGCGTGGGAGAGGGTAAACCCGTCCGCGCTCAAAGGGTGCGAGAAGCAGGACGGGTTAAAATCCAGCCCAAGCTTGTTGCTTCTGGCCCACTCGACCCAGTTCTTAAAGTGTTCCGGCTTAATCGCATTGCGATCGACCGGCTGGTCGGATTCCAGATAAATGGCGTGCAGGTTCAGGCGTTTAGGGCCTGGGATCAGGCTCAGGGCCAGCTCGAGATCCGCCCGCAGCTCCGTGGCGTTACGCGCCTTGCCCGGATAGTTGCCGGTGGCCTGAATACCGCCGGTCAGCGCGCCGCCTGGGTTCTCAAAACCGGCGACGTCATCGCCCTGCCAGCAGTGCATAGAGACGGGCAGACGGTCAAGCTGACGCAAAGCCTCCTCGACATCCACGCCCACGGCGGCGAAACGCTGTTTAGCCAGTTCCCAGGCTTGTTCAAGTTGAGTGGTCATGCGCAAAGCTCCTTAGTCGGTCGTTGTTGCTGTAATTGCGCGCGATAGCGGGCAATTACATGATCGGGATTGGGGGTAAAGGTGGTCAGGCCGTAATTGCCGGTCACCACCTGGCGGAATTGGTCAACGTTGGTCAGTTCGTCCAGGGTCATCAGCTGGATGCCTATATTGCCGAGCGTCGAGGCCTCAATGGGTCCGGCGACCACGGTGATACCGCAGGCGTCGGCGCACAGCTGGTTAAGCAGCTGGTTCTGGCAGCCACCGCCGACAATGTGCAGCTGGCTGAACGGCTTGCCGCGCAGGGTCGCCAGCTCGTTCAGTACCTCGGCGTACAGCAGGGCGAGGCTGTCGAAGATGCAGCGCGCCAGTTCGGCGGCGCTGGCCGGCACCGGCTGCGCGCTGTCGCGACAGGCGGCCTGGATTTCAGCGCTCATGTTGTCTGGATTGATAAAGCGGTCGTCGTTCGGATTGATCAGGAAACGGCATGCCGGAAGGGTTTCCGTTTCACCGATCAGGGCGGCCAGGTCGCTCACGTTCTGCTCTTTCAGCACCCGCTGCAGCAGCCACAGGCCCATGATGTTTTTCAGCACCCGATAGCGGCCTTCTGCTCCGCCTTCGTTGGTGATATTGGCCGCCAGCGCATCTTCGCTGGTGTACGGGGTTTTGCTCTCAAAGCCCATCAGCGACCAGGTTCCGGAGGAGAGATACGCTGCGTCTTTGCTGGCCAGCGGCGCGGCGATCACCGCGCTGGCGGTATCGTGGCTGGCCACGGCCACCACCCGGATGGGATGACCCTGCGGGCAAATCCAGTGACCGATCACATTGCCCGGATGGGTGGGCGTGCCGAACCAACTCTGCGGTGCGCCGGTCCAGTTGAGCAGGTTCTCGTCCCAGTTATCGGAGTTAATGTTCACCAACTGAGTGGTGGTGGCGTTGGTGTACTCCCAGTTCATCTTGCCGGTCAGCCGATAGCTGAAGTAGTCCGGGATCAGCAGGGCATGTGCGACGTTTGCCACCAGCTCCGGCTGCTGTTCGACCAGCGACCGCAGCTGATACAGGGTGTTAAACGGCAGAAACTGAATGCCGCTGCGCCCGTAGATCTCCGCTTTACCGATCTGGGCTAATGCGTGCGCCATCATCCCGTCGGTACGGCTGTCGCGATAGGAGACCGGCAGGCCAACGCGTTTGCCCTGGCGGTCCAGCAGCACGTAATCCACGCCCCAGGTGTCAATCCCGATGCTGTCGATGCGAATCCCTTCTTCGCACACCTTATTCAGCCCGGTACGGATGTGCGCTTCCAAGCTATCGATATCCCAGCAGTCAAAGCCGTCCTGCTTTTGCAGGCAGTTAACAAAGCGGTGAATCTCACGCAGCGACAGCGTGCGCTGTTCGCGGTGATAGCTCGCCAGCATTACGCGGCCGCTGGATGCGCCTAAATCGACAGCCACACAATGGCGGAAAGTCATGGTCGGAGGTCCTTCTTGGAGTCATTGCTCGAAAGTGTAAGAAGGGGAACAAAAAAGCACCTTCTTGCCACTGACAGGGAATTTGTGCGGCTGGCAAGAAAGCAAAGATGAACGTGAGGGAGTTCACAATTTCTATTATTAGGGCGGATTTTGGGGGGTGTGACGGTGGCCGCATTTCCGGATCTTTGTCGCTGTTTCTTAAAAAATCGACAGGGTTTGCGCCAAATGCTGTCAGAAATTTAAGGTAAGAACCGCTGCCCTTAATTACTATTTTGAGAACATTTCTCATGGGTGGTGGCCGTTATGACCGTACTGCACAGCGTGGATTTTTTCCCTTCCGGAGGCTCGCCTGTGGCGATTGAACCGCGACTACCTCAGGCGGCATTTCCTGAGCATCACCATGATTTCCATGAAATTGTGATTGTTGAGCACGGGACCGGGATCCACGTATTTAACGGCCAGCCCTTTACTATCAGCGGCGGTACGGTCTGTTTTGTCCGTGACCATGACCGGCACCTGTATGAACATACCGACAACCTGTGCCTGACCAACGTGCTGTACCGTTCCCCGGATGCATTCCAGTTTTTGTCGGGTATCAACCAGCTGCTGCCGCAGGAAAAGGACGGTCACTATCCGTCGCACTGGCGGGTGAACCCCTCCACGCTGCAGCAGGTACGCCAACTGGTCAGCCAGATGGAGCAGTCTGACGACAATACTGAAACCCATGCGCTCGCCAGCCGCGAACTGCTGTTTATGCAGTTGCTGGTCCTGCTGCGCCGCAGCAGCCTGGTGGAAGGACTGGAGAATAACGATGCCCGGCTCAATCAGCTGATGGCCTGGCTGGAAGATCACTTCGCCGAAGAGGTGTGCTGGGAGACGCTGGCAGAGAACTTTTCGCTCTCGCTACGCACCCTGCATCGCCAGTTGAAGCAGCACACCGGGCTCACGCCCCAGCGCTATCTGAACCGCCTGCGGCTGATCAAGGCCCGCCATCTGCTGCGCCATACCGATGACAGCGTGACGGATATCGCATATCACTGTGGTTTCGGCGACAGTAACCACTTTTCCACCCTGTTTCGCCGCGAGTTCGAATGGTCCCCGCGAGACATTCGTCAGGGCCGGGATGCGTCACTTCAGTAACGCGAAGGCAATCACCGTTTTTTGACCGCAAACCGGGTAATAATGTCAGGTTGTTCACCGTTGGGGTCAGGATGTGGCAGGACAGTTAATTCTTCGCAGAGCCGATTTTTTTGCCTCTACCGCCCAGGCCGTGGCGGTAGCGGATCGCTATCCGCAAAATGTCTTTGCCGAACATACCCATGACTTTTGTGAGCTGGTGCTGGTGTGGCGCGGCAATGGCCTGCACGTCCTCAACGATCGCCCTTACCGCATCACTCGCGGGGATCTGTTTTACATCCGCGCCGAAGATAAGCACGCCTACGCCTCGGTTAACGATCTGGTGCTGCAAAACGTCATTTACTGCCCTGACCGGCTGCGGCTCAACGTTGACTGGGGGGCGAATATTCCGGGCTTTCTCGATGCCCGCGCCAACCCGCACTGGCGACTGGGCAGCAACGGCATGGCGCTGGTGCGTCCGGTGATCGCCCAACTGGAGCAGGAGAGCCAGAAGGACGATCCCCATGCGTTCGAACTGTCTGAGCTGCTGTTTGCCCAGTTGGTGTTAACCCTGAACCGCTACCGCTTTGCCACCGACGGCCCCGCCGCCAGCGGGCAGGAAGCGCTGCTGGATAAGTTGATTACCGCGCTGGCGGGCAGCCTCAACCGCAGCTTTGTGCTGGAAAAGTTCTGTGAACAGGAGCAGTGCAGCGAGCGCGCCCTGCGCCAGCAGTTCCGCACCCAGACCGGGATGACGGTCAACCATTACCTGCGCCAACTGCGGATCTGCCACGCGCAGTATCTGCTCCAGCACACCGAGATGATGGTCAGCGAAGTGGCGATGCAGTGCGGGTTTGAGGACAGTAACTATTTTTCGGTGGTATTTAACCGGGAGATAGGGATGACGCCGGTTCAGTGGCGTCATCGCAGTCGAAAAGCGGCGTAATCAGTTCGCCATGCCGAGGCCGACAATGTTGGCCGCAATAATGATCACCACACAGCCCAGACTCAGCACGCCCACCGGACGGCGCCCGGCGTTATTCCACTCTCTAAGCACCAGACCCACCAGCCCGCTACACAGCACGTAGAAGCTCATGTGAAGCATCCAGCTCATGTAGTCGAACTGGGCTGGAATGCTGGCGTGGCCCCAGGCATAAAAGAAGAACTGCAGATACCACATCAGGCCGCCGAGCGCCGACAGCAGCACGTTGGTGATGATCAGTGATTTAGCCAGCGAGAAATCCGCTTTTACCGACAGATCTTTCACTTTTGCCAGACGAATAAAGCAGAAACCGAGATTAACCAACGCGCGGCCGCGGCTTCATGCATCGGTTTGGCGGCGTTCATCGCAAATGACATACCGGCCGAGAAGATGCCGCACATTACCGCCAGCACCAGACCTTTCTTCAGATTGAAGTCCGCGGCTTTGATGCCCATCTTGCGCTCTTTCAACTGACCCGCGCGCGTAACGATACCCACGCCGATCACCGCCACCAGTACGCCTAACAGCGTCATACGGCCACCTTCGGTACTGATGAGCACGTCGAAGTTACCATTAAGGATCGGCGTCATCAGGGTGCCGACAATCAGCGTAATGCCGATCGCGATGCCGATGCCCATCGACATGCCGAGATAACGCATGGTCAGACCGTAGTTGATATTACCGATGCCCCACATCGCGCCGAACAGAAAGACCGGCAGCAGGGTTGAGGCGTTAAAGGAGGAGAAATAGCCCCAGAAATCGGGCAGCAGTATGGCGCTGATGGTCCAGGGCAAAATCAGCCATGACACCGTACCGCCAACGGACCACATGGTTTCCCATGACCAATGTTTCACCTTTTTAAACGGGGCATAGAAACAGGCTGCACTGGCTGCACCTATCAAATGCCAGAAAATACCCATCGTAATTGCATGATTTATTTTTACATCCTCATCGTTTTTATATGTCGTTGTCTTCCTGTCGACTTGATGAGTGTAAAAATTAAGCGGTAAGAGAACCTTCAGAGGATTGCCGCGTTTTGCTTTCTGATGACAATGAACACGTTAACCGCGTGAGCAGACTCACAATTTCGCTTTCATAACCAGACGTTATAACCTTATTAGAACTACGGCATTGATAAACATTTTCAATATCATTTAATTAACTATAATGAACCAACTGCTTACGCGGCATTAACACCTTTGCCGCCCGACAATAATGGAGATGATTATGAGTTATACCCTGCCATCCCTGCCGTACGCTTATGACGCACTGGAGCCGCATTTCGACAAGCAGACGATGGAAATCCATCACACCAAGCACCACCAGGCTTATGTCAACAACGCTAACGCTGCACTGGAAAGCCTGCCGGAATTCGCTGACCTGTCTGCAGAAGAGCTGATCGCTAAACTGGATCAACTGCCAGCTGACAAGAAAACTGTACTGCGCAACAACGCAGGCGGTCATGCGAACCACAGCTTCTTCTGGAAAGGCCTGAAAACCGGCACCACCCTACAGGGTGACCTGAAATCCGCTATCGAGCGCGACTTCGGTTCCGTTGATAACTTCAAAGCTGAGTTTGAAAAAGCCGCTGCAACCCGCTTCGGTTCTGGCTGGGCGTGGCTGGTGCTGAAAGGCGACAAACTGGCTGTGGTTTCTACCGCGAACCAGGACTCCCCGCTGATGGGTGAAGCAGTTTCTGGCGCATCCGGTTTCCCAATCGTGGGCCTGGACGTGTGGGAACACGCTTACTACCTGAAATTCCAGAACCGTCGTCCAGACTACATCAAAGCATTCTGGGACGTCGTGAACTGGGACGAAGCAGCAGCGCGTTTCGCCGCTAAAAAATAAGGTTGCATTGCCGCCTGTGAGAAGCGAGTCTGATGACTCGCTTTTTTTGTCTCTGCAGAAAGGAGCAGCGATGCACTATCCGGTGAATGTTTATACAGGCAAGGTCAGGGATTACGACGGCAGCCGTCCGAGCGCCATTGCCAAACGCCAGGTTGACGGTGAACTGACGTTGACCGACCTGGGGCTGGCAGGCGATGAGCAGGCCGAGAAGAAAATCCACGGCGGGCCAGAGCGCGCGCTGTGCCACTATCCGCGAGAACACTATCAGCACTGGGCGCGCGAGTATCCCGCTCAGGCCGATCTGTTTGTCGCCCCCGCTTTTGGAGAGAACCTCTCTACCGATGGGATGACGGAGCAAAACGTCTTTATCGGCGATATCTTCCGCTGGGGAGAAACGCTAATCCAGGTCACCCAGCCGCGTTCACCCTGCTTTAAGCTCAACTATCATTTTGGCATCAGTGATATGTCGGCCCAGCTGCAAAACGCAGGCAAAACCGGCTGGCTGTATCGTGTGGTGCTGGCGGGTAATGTCTCCGCCGATGCCCCACTGGAACTGGCTTCCCGTCTGAGCGACGTGTCGGTTTATGATGCCTGTGCCATTGCGTGGCATATGCCGTTTGATGACGATCAGTACCGGCGTCTGCTATCGGCGGCGGGGTTGTCCACCAGCTGGACACGAACGATGCAAAAGCGCCGCATTAGCGGCCAGATCGAAGATAATTCTCGCAGATTGTGGGGTAAATAAATTTTTCCTCCTCCATGATTCTTTCTCTGACGGGGGCTACCTGCCTCCGCCATACACCTCGTCCAGATCCCCCTCTCCTGCATCATTCTTGATACCTGGCCCACAAAAAAAGTGTTGGTTACGTAAAAAAACTTGAGAATTCTTCCGGCTCAAATATCTTATGATCAAATTGGTTTAAACCAGATTGGGCGAAATGAAAGAGAAAAACTACGTGGATGTCCTCAGAGAGCGATTCGAAAGCTGGCTGAGCGAACAAAACTTACCGGCAGGCTCAAAATTACCGTCCGAGCGTGAGCTTTGCGAATTGCTGGATGCCAAACGCATGACCCTACGGCAGGTGCTGATTGAGCTGGAGGTCGATGCACGGATATTTCGCAAGAACCGCAGCGGCTGGTTTATTTCTGCGAAGCGATTTATTTATAACCCAAAGTCGCTCTCCAGTTTTAATGCGGAAGCCCGTGCTCAGGGGCGCAATCCCTCATGGGGCTATTTGTCCAGAGAGAGCGTTGAGAGCGTACCGCATCACGTTGAGAACGTATTTCCTGCGGCGGGGAATCGCTATCGGGTAACGGGATGGTGTGGGCTTGATGAGCACAAAGTTTTTTATCACGAGTCATATATTGATGCGCAAGCCGCACCGGAGTTTATTAATAAGCTGGATAACCAGTCATTTGCCAAAGTCTGGGAAGACGAATTTGACCATGCCTTAACAATTAAAGAGATGATCTTCAAACCGGTCAATATGCCGGAAATGGCATGTAAAGAATTGGGGGTCGCCCCAAATACCTACGGTATTCTGGTGGAAAAACACCGTGCGACCCGCAACAAAAAAGTGGTTCAGGTTGATTTTGAATACTGGCGACTTGAATCAGTGGAACTTGTTATTCGTGAAGAATGAGAAAGAACATGGAAAACAGTGATAAAAAACGTCTTGCTGAGCGTGCCAGGAATATTCCTCTCTATTTGCACGCGTACGCCTTTCATTTAAATATGCGCTACGAGCGCGTTCTCCCGGCTGATTTACTGGATATTGCGCATCAGCAGAAATTAAACGGGGTAAAAATTCACGTCGAAGACGGTGAAACGAAATCGCTGCAAAAACTGAGTAACCCGCAGTTACAGCAGTTTAAGGAAAAAGCGCAAGCCTACAATCTGGATATCCATATTGAAACCAGCGCCTCGGATAAAGCGACGCTGGATGATGCGATCCGCATCGCCCGTGCGACCGGCGCCACCTCGGTGCGCTTCTATCCACGCTATGAGGGTTATCTGAACGATGTATTGGATAAAATCGCCAGCGATATCGCTTACTTATCCCGATTCGACGATTGCGGGCTGACCTTTACCCTTGAGCAACACGAAGATTTACAGGGGCATGAGCTAGTCACTTTAGTGAAAAATAGCGGCATGAAGAATCTCTCTATACTGTTCGATTTTGGCAATATGATTAACGCCAACGAGCAGCCGCTTGCGGCATTAGAAGTTATGGCGCCGCTGATCACTCAGGTCCATATTAAGGATGCGCTCATTATTAAAGAGGGAAAAGGCTGGGGGCACCAGGCCTGTCGTACCGGATACGGTGATTTACCTATTGAAGAGATGCTGAAATCGCTATTAATGTTAGGCGAAGATACGCCCCAGGTCACCTCTTTTGGCCTTGAAGAAGAGGTGGAGTATTATGCACCTGCCTTCCGTTTCGAGGATGAGGAGAATAATCCATGGATCCCGTGGCGAAATGCAAGTTATACCCCACTGCCGGAGAGCACGCTGGTGGATGCCCGTCTTGCCGAGGAAAAAAATCATGCCATTTCACAAATTCATTATATTCGTAATCTGTGTGATAAATTTATAAATAGTAGATAAGTTTTTATATTAAATAACGATAGATCAGGAAGGCTATTCCATATCTGGACTGGCTTTGAATTCTTATATTCATTTTTTGATTGGGAATTATTTCTCAACCGACAGTGAGGGTGTTTATTATGTTCATGAATAAATGGGCACGGCTCTGCTTTTTGATTTTAGGCGGCGGCACCATATTTAAACTTTCCAGCATGAAAGATGTTTTTTATGTGCCAATGCAGAGCGACTGGGGATTAACCAATACGCAAATTGGTTTAAGTTTCACGGTCTATACCATTGTACAAACTACCGGGCTTTTTCTCTCCCTTTATATTGCCGATCGCTATTCCAAAAAAATCCTGCTGCCTTTTGGTTTAATCGGCGTGGGGCTTTGCGGCCTCTATTTATCCACACTGCCCTCGTTTACCGGATATTTAATCTGCTTTGCGGCGATGGCCTTCTTCGCCGACGTGGTTTACTGGCCGGTCTTGCTGAAAGCGGTGCGGCTATTAGGCACACAGGAAGAGCAGGGACGTATGTTTGGCTTCCTGGAAGCCGGGCGCGGCGTGGTGGATGTTATCGTTGCTTCCGGGGCGCTGTTTGTCTTTGTCCACTTTGGCGAAGGTAAAGCCGGCATGCAGGCTGGCCTGATGTATTACACCGTAATCACCCTTATCGCCGGTGTCATCACCTGGTTTATTGTCGATGATGACCAGGTCAAAGGCGGCGAAAAAAGCAGTGCCAACATGGAAGTGTTAAAAGGCATTAAGCATATTTTATCCTCCGCTAACGTCTGGCTGGCGGCTTTCGGCATCTTCTTCGTGTACGCCGCTTACTGCGGGCTCACCTACTTCATTCCGTTCCTGAAAGATATCTACATGCTGCCGGTGGCACTGGTGGGGGCGTACGGCATCATCAACCAGTATGCGTTAAAAATGGTGGGGGGGCCGATTGGCGGTTACCTGGCGGATAAAGTGGCTAAATCGCCGACTGTTTATCTGAAGTGGACCTTCCTGATCGCCGCGATCGCGATGATTATCTTTATGCAGCTGCCTCACCAGTCGATGAATGTCTATATCGGTATGGTGGCGACGTTAGGTTTCGGGGCGATTATTTTCTCTCAGCGCGCCATCTTCTTTGCACCGATGGATGAGATTGGCACGCCACGTGAGTATGCGGGTTCGGCGATGGCCTTCGGCTGCATTATCGGTTACATGCCAGCCATGTTTGCGTATACGTTGTACGGCTGGTTGCTGGATACCCATACCGGGATCACCGGCTACAACTACGTCTTTAGCGTGATGATTGCGTTCAGCCTGATGGGGTTTGTCTGCTCGACGGTGCTGGCGAAGCGGATTAAAAAGCAAAAACTGACTGCAGTTGCTGCGACGGCTTAAGGTCTGCGCCTCCCCGGCAATACGCGAAGTATTGCCGGGGATAACGCTTTACGAACGTTTGTACAATGGCAACCAGATCGTTAAACGTAACCCACCCAGTGGGCTGTCGTCCGCTTTCACCCAGCCGCGATGCTGCTGAATGGCGGTCTCGACAATCGCCAGACCCAACCCGGTGCCGCCAGATTCACGGTCGCGGGCCTCGTCGGTACGATAGAACGGACGGAAAATCTGCTCGCGATCTTCCGGGCTCACGCCAGGACCGTCATCATCCACGTTGATGGTGATGCCGTCTTTATCCACCGCAAATGCAACCTCAATTTTGGTATGCGAGTAGCGCAGGGCGTTGCGCACGATATTCTCCAGCGCGCTTTCCAGCGTGTTGGGGTTACCGTACAGCGGCCAGGGCCCTGGTGGGAAGTTGACGGTGAACGATTTACCCACCTGTTCCGCTTCGAAGGCGGCGTTGTCCAGCACCTCATGCCACAGGTGATTGGCTTTCACCGTTTCGCTGACCAGCGCGTTCTTCTGCTGATTGCGCGACATCACCAGCAGGTCGTTGATCATGCTGTCCAGACGGTGCGCTTCCGTTTCGATACGTTCCAGCTCTTTGCTTTCACCACTGCGGCGGCGCAGCAGGGCGGTGCCCAATTGCAGACGCGTCAGCGGGGTACGCAATTCATGTGAGATATCCGAAAGCAGACGCTGCTGAGTGGTCATCATCCGCTCAAGCGCCGTCACCATCTGGTTAAAACTGGCACCTGCCGCTAAAAATTCCTGCGGGCCGGCTTCCAGTTCCGGGTGCTGCCGCAGGTTGCCCTGCGCGACTTCATCCGCCGCGTTTTTCAGCTTACGCGCCGGTTTCGCCAGACTCCAGGCCAGCCACAGCAGCAGTGGTGAGCTGACCAGCATGGTGACAATCAGCAGCAGTAGCGGACGGTCAAACAGCAGGTTGATAAAGTCGGACTGGGAGTTGCTTGCCGGGCGAATCAGATAGAGCTGGTAGTTATCTTCCCCGTCACTGACGGAAAAAGGTCCCACCATCTCTACGCGACCGTATTTTTTCTTTTGCGGATGATCGGCGTTATCCGCCTGGCCAATGAAGTTGCGAATGATCTGCATTTCATTGCGCTCCGCGCCGATCACGCGCCCTTCGCTGGTGACCAGCAGCAGGCGTTGTCCGGGCGGCGCCCACTTATCGATGGCGCGAAACAGCCTGCGCCACCACATCAAATCGTTGGGCGGATCGATGGCCAGTTCGGCTTCTACGTGCTGCTCGATCATCACACCCTGACGTTGCTCGCTGTCGAGGAGCTCCGTCATCTGGCGTGAGTCGAGTTTGGGTAACATCAAAACCAGCATTAAAACCAGTGCCAGCGTCAGCCAGAAGATGGCGAAGATGCGGGCGGTTAAGCTGCCTATCATGAAGCGGAAACCATCAGATAACCGCGCCCACGCAGGGTTTTAAACCACGGGTGACCGTCTTTACGCTCCGGCAGTTTACGGCGCAGGTTAGAGATGTGCATATCAATAGCGCGGTCGAACGGCGTCAGGCGTTTACCCAGCACTTCCTGGCTTAAATGCTCGCGCGATACCACCTGGCCGAGATGCTGTGCCAGCAGATAAAGCAGGGTGAACTCGGTGCCGGTAAGCTCCAGCGCCTGGCCGTCAAAATTGGCTTCCTGGCGACCTGGATTGAGGCTCAGGGAGTCAACTTCCAGCGTTGGCGAGCTGTTGTCGGTATTCTGCTGCTGCTCGCTCCAGTGAGAACGGCGCAGGATGGCACGAATACGCGCGACCAGCTCACGGTCGTTAAACGGTTTAGGTAAATAATCATCGGCACCCAGCTCAAGGCCGAGTACGCGATCGAGTTCGCTGCCGCGCGCGGTCAGCATAATCACGGGGGTCTGGTGCGTCTGGCGTAGCTCTTTAAGCGTGTCGATACCGTTCTTCTTCGGCATCATGACATCGAGCAAAAGTAAATCGATGCTATCGTCGAGCTGGCTTAGCGCCTGCTCCCCATCATGGGCAACCGATACATCAAAGCCTTCCATGTCGAGCAGCTCCTTCAACAGGGATGTCAGCTCTCGGTCATCATCAACTAACAGGATTTTATTCATTCTTTAAATACCTCCGAGGCAGAAATTACGTCATCAAGGCTCTCTAATCCATGACTTTACGTTGTTTTACACCCCCTGACGCATGTTTGCAGCCTGAATCGTAGACTGTCTCTCGTTGAATCGCGACACGAAAGATTTTGGGAGTATGTGATGCGCATAGTTACCGCTGCCGTCATGGCCTCAACACTGGCGTTCAGTGCATTTAGCCAGGCTGCTGAAGCTATCACCGGCGATAACCGCCCCTCAACGGAGGGCGTTGTGCAGCACAGCGGCCAGGTCAATATGTTTGACGGCATAAGTTTAACCGAACATCAGCGCCAACAGATGCGCGATCTTATGCACCGGGCCCGGCATGACCAGCCCCCTGTTAATGTTAGCGAAATGGAGACAATGCATAGCCTTGTCACCGCAGAAAATTTTGACGAAAGCGCTGTACGCGCTCAGGCAGAAAAGATGGCGCAGGAGCAGGTTGCTCGCCAGGTCGAAATGGCCAGGGTCCGCAACCAGATGTTTCACCTGCTAACGCCTGAGCAGCAAGCGGTTTTGAACCAGAAACACCAGCAACGTATGGACCAGTTGCGTGAGGTTGCACGGATGCAGAAGAAGTCTGAATCGACGCTTTTTAGTAGCAATACCCGTAGTAACCAGTAACCCTGTTTTTCCTTGCCATAGACACCATCCCTGTCTTCCCCCACATGATGTGGGGGTTTTTTTTGCCCTTCATTCAAATGTGTTAACCGTTTATTCATCTTATTGACTCCCCTGCATCCGTTATACTAGCGGCATAGCATGTCAGGAGTGTTTATGAATCAAACTTATGCGCGGCTGGTCAGCCGGGCGGCAATCGCGGCGACGATCATGGCGTCGTGCCTGTTAGTGATCAAAATTTTTGCGTGGTGGTATACCGGTTCGGTCAGTATTCTGGCGGCACTGGTCGATTCGCTGGTCGATATCGCCGCCTCGGTCACTAACCTGTGGGTGGTGCGCTATTCACTGCAGCCGGCGGATGAAGAGCACACCTTTGGTCACGGTAAAGCCGAGTCGCTTGCCGCACTAGCGCAAAGTATGTTCATTTCCGGCTCGGCGCTGTTTCTGTTTTTGACCGGGTTTCAGCACCTGTATACCCCGTCACCGATGAAAGAACCGGGCGTTGGGATGATCGTTACGCTTATCGCACTTATTAGCACAATCGTTCTGGTAACGTTCCAGCGCTGGGTGGTGCGAAAAACGCAAAGCCAGGCGGTACGGGCAGATATGCTTCATTATCAGTCTGATGTTATGATGAACGGCGCCATTCTTATTGCGCTCGGTCTGGCCTGGTATGGCTGGCACCGGGCCGATGCGTTATTTGCGTTAGGGATTGGGATCTATATCTTATACAGTGCCTTACGCATGGGTTACGAAGCAGTGCAATCGCTTCTTGACCGTGCTTTGCCCGACGCAGAACGGCAAGAAATCTTTGAAATCGTCATCTCCTGGCCAGGCGTCAGTGGGGCACACGATCTTCGCACGCGGCAGTCAGGGCCGACCCGCTTTATTCAGATTCATTTAGAAATGGAAGACAACCTGCCGCTCGTTCAGGCCCATCTGGTGGCTGAGCAAGTTGAGCAAGCGATTTTGCGGCGTTTCCCGGGTTCGGATGTCATTATCCACCAGGATCCCTGCTCGGTTGTACCCAGGTCAGACAACAAGCATTTTGAGCTTTCGTAATTCGTTGTAAAAAAGTGAGCCGGGCCAGCATTTTGTGGAAAAATAACCGCGATGTGGGCTGACCTGAATCAATTCAGCTGGAAGTGATTGATATACTATTTGCAGTATTCGTTGGTCGATAGACGTCTTCCGGCAACAGATTTCATTTTTGCATTCCTAAGTTCAGAGGTAGTCATGATTAAGAAAATCGGTGTGTTGACAAGCGGCGGTGATGCGCCCGGCATGAACGCAGCAATTCGTGGCGTGGTTCGCGCGGCGTTGACGGAAGGTCTAGAAGTTTTTGGTGTCTATGACGGTTACCTTGGCCTGTACGAAGATCGTATGGTACAGCTCGACCGCTACAGCGTGTCTGACATGATTAACCGTGGCGGCACCTTCCTGGGCTCTGCACGTTTCCCGGAATTCCGCGAAGAGCACATCCGTCAGGTGGCTATCGAGAACATGAAGAAACGCGGTCTGGATGCATTGGTGGTAATCGGCGGTGACGGCTCCTATATGGGTGCAAAACGTCTGACTGAAATGGGCTTCCCGTGCATCGGTCTGCCAGGCACCATCGATAACGACATCAAAGGAACGGATTACACCATCGGCTTCTTCACCGCGCTGGGCACGGTTGTTGAAGCGATTGACCGTCTGCGCGACACCTCCTCTTCTCACCAGCGTATCTCTATTGTTGAAGTGATGGGGCGCTACTGTGGTGACCTGACGCTGGCAGCGGCCATTGCGGGCGGATGTGAGTTTGTGGTGGTGCCAGAAGTAGAATTCAGCCGTGAAGACCTGGTCGCCGAGATCAAAGCCGGGATCGCTAAAGGTAAAAAACACGCCATCGTTGCCATCACCGAGCACATCTGTGACATCGAAGAGCTGGCGCGTTATATCGAAACCGAAACCAAGCGCGAAACCCGCGCCACCGTTCTCGGCCACATCCAGCGTGGTGGCTCCCCGGGTCCTTACGACCGTATCCTGGCCTCCCGTATGGGGGCGTACTCCATTGAGCTGCTGCAGCAGGGCTTCGGCGGTCGTTGTGTCGGTATTCAGAACGAAAAACTCGTTCACCATGACATCGTTGACGCAATTGAAAGCATGAAGCGTCCGTTCAAAGGTGACTGGCTGGACTGCGCGAAAAAACTGTATTAATTGAATGGGTAACGCCGGGTGGCGGCTTCGTGTACCCGGCCTACGATTCGTGCTTTTGTAAGCCGGGAAGGCGTAGATGCCACCCGGTTTTTTTTTCGCTTTGTGCCTATTTATTCCCCAACGTTATATCCAATCTTTTTTTATTCTTTAATCATTGGTGAGCTTTCTGGCACGCTGCACTCATCAAAAACATCATTAAGCGAGTTGGACGATGAACAAATGGGGTGTGGGGTTTACTTTATTGCTGGCATCGACCGGCGTTCTGGCAAAGGATATCCAGTTACTGAACGTGTCTTACGATCCGACACGTGAACTGTACGATCAGTACAACAAAGCGTTCGCGGCGCACTGGAAACAGGAAACCGGCGACAACGTGGTGATCCGCCAGTCGCACGGCGGTTCCGGTAAGCAGGCAACGTCGGTCATTAACGGTATCGAAGCCGATGTCGTGACCCTGGCGCTGGCTTACGACGTGGATGCCATCGCGGAACGCGGACGCATCGATAAGAACTGGATTAAACGCCTGCCGGACAACTCCGCACCGTACACCTCCACCATCGTTTTCCTGGTGCGTAAAGGCAACCCGAAACAGATCCACGACTGGAATGATCTGGTGAAGCCTGGCGTATCCGTGATCACCCCAAACCCGAAAAGCTCCGGTGGCGCACGCTGGAACTATCTGGCAGCCTGGGGCTACGCCCTGCATCACAACAATGGCGATCAGGCTAAAGCGCAGGATTTCGTAAAATCGCTGTATAAAAACGTTGAAGTGCTGGACTCCGGCGCGCGTGGTTCAACCAACACCTTTGTGGAACGCGGTATCGGTGACGTGCTGATTGCGTGGGAAAACGAAGCGCTGCTGGCCACCAACGAGCTGGGCAAAGACAAATTTGAAATTGTCACCCCGAGCGAATCGATTCTCGCTGAACCGACCGTTTCCGTTGTCGACAAAGTCGTGGATAAGAAAGGCACACAGGCCGTGGCCGAAGCCTATCTGAAGTATCTCTACACGCCAGAAGGCCAGGAGATCGCCGCGAAGAACTACTACCGTCCACGTGATGAAGCGGTGGCGAAGAAGTACGAAAATGCCTTCCCGAAACTGAAGCTGTTCACTATCGATCAGGAGTTCGGCGGCTGGACCAAAGCGCAGAAAGAACACTTCTCGAATGGCGGCACCTTCGATCAGATCAGCAAACGCTAAACATCAATAGCCTCATCAGGCCCGGTACGCCTCGCGCGACCGGGCTTTTTTGTTTGTCATCATTATGCGTTACTCTTTCATCTCATTCGGAAAAAGGAAACGCGTCATGAAAAAAGCAGCTTTTATCCTCCTGGCGCTGGTGGCGATCGCCATTGTGGCGGGGGGGATTTTCCGGATGAAGGCGGGCGACCCCGATGCGTTACGCGACATTGTCCTCGACCAGTGCTTGCCTGGTCAGCTGCAGCAGCGCAATCCTGCCCCTTGCGCCCAGGTGAAACCGGATGCCGGTTATGCGGTGTTAAAAGATCGCAACGGACCGCTGCAGTATCTGTTGATGCCCACTTACCGTATCAATGGCACGGAAAGCCCGCTGCTGACACAGACTAACACCCCCAATTTCTTCTGGCTGGCGTGGCAGGCGCGCAGCTTTATGCGTGTGAAGCACGGCGCGGATATTCCTGACAGCGCGGTGTCGCTGACGATTAATTCCCGCACCGGGCGGACGCAAAACCATCTGCATATCCACATCTCCTGCCTGCGCCCGGACGTGCGTGCGGCGTTGAATGCGCATCAGGCGCAAATCAGCACCCAGTGGCTGCCGTTTCCTGGTGGTCTGGAAGGGCATACGTATCTGGCGCGCCGGGTAACGGATGCGGAGCTGGTTAAGCGCAGCCCGTTTATCATGCTGGCCGAGGAGGTACCCGATGCGCGCCAGCATATGGGGCGCTACGCCATGGGGATGGCGCAGCAGGCGGATGGGTCGTTTATCCTGCTGGCGACCGAGCGTAATCTGCTGACGCTTAACCTCGCAACCGCTGAGGAATTGCAGGATCATCAATGCGATATCCTGAATTGACCCCACCATAAATGGCGTTTACATAGGCAAACGCTCCTCGTAGACTTGCTGAAAAAATCTACAGGAGACAGGTATGTCGCTCTGGTTTACTCACCCGCTGTTTCTGCCCTCGCTGATTATCCTGGTCACTATCGTGCTGTGGGCGACGGCGCTACTGCCGGAATTCCTTACCGCGCTGCTGTTCTTTACCGCGGCGATGATCGCCCGAATTGCCCCGCCGGATGTCATTTTTGGCGGTTTTGCGTCGTCCGCCTTCTGGCTGGTGTTCAGCGGATTTGTGCTCGGCGTGGCGATCCGCAAAACGGGACTGGCGGACAGGGCGGCGCGAGCGCTGTCAGCCAGGCTGACCGATTCCTGGGTGCAGATGGTGGCGAGCGTGGTGCTGCTCAGCTACGCGCTGGCGTTTGTGATGCCGTCTAATATGGGGCGTATCGCGCTGCTGATGCCGATTGTGGCGGCGATGGCGAGGCGAGCAAGCATTGCCGATGGCTCCCGGGCGTGGTTTGGCCTGGCGCTGGCCGTCGGGTTTGGCACCTTCCAGCTTTCCGCTACCATTCTGCCTGCCAACGTGCCCAATCTGGTGATGAGCGGCGCGGCGGAAGGGTCGTACGGCATTCATCTCAACTATGTGCCGTACTTGCTGCTGCACACCCCGGTGCTGGGCGTTCTGAAAGGACTCATTCTGATCGGCCTGATCTGCTGGCTGTTTCCCGGCGCCCCGAAACCGGCGCAGGATCTTGCGCCACCGGAGCCGATGGGGCGCGATGAGAAGCGGCTGGCCTGGCTGCTGGCGGTGGTGTTGGTGATGTGGGTGACGGAGAGCTGGCACGGGATTGGCCCGGCGTGGGTCGGGCTTGCGGCTTCGCTGGTGGTGCTGCTGCCGCGCGTGGGGTTCATCACCGGCGAGGAGTTTTCGGCGGGGGTGAACATGCGCACCTGCATCTACGTGGCGGGCATTCTTGGGCTGGCGATCACCGTGACGCAGACAGGGATTGGCCGGGCGGTGGGCGAGGCCTTGCTGCAGGTAATGCCGCTGGATGCCGACAATCCGTTCACCAGCTTCCTGGCGCTGACCGGTATCACCACGGCGCTGAATTTTATTATGACCGCGAACGGCGTGCCGGCGCTGTACACCACGCTGGCGCAGAGCTTCTCGGACGCGACCGGCTTTCCGCTGCTGTCGGTGATTATGATTCAGGTACTGGGCTATTCCACGCCGCTGCTGCCGTATCAGGCGTCGCCGATTGTGGTGGCGATGGGGTTAGGCAAAGTGCCGGCGCGGGCGGGGATGTTGCTCTGCCTGGCGCTGGCGATCGCCACCTGGCTGGTGCTGGTGCCGCTGGATTATCTGTGGTTCAGGATCCTGGGACAGCTGTAAAAAAAGCCCGGTAGCGCTGGCGCTGACCGGGCCTTGTTCATCGGCAAACAGCGATTACGCCTGTTTAGCCGCTTCTGCTGCTTTAACGATCACCGCGAAAGCGTCAGCTTTCAGGGATGCACCGCCAACCAGCGCGCCGTCGATATCCGGCTGGGTGAACAGCTCAGCTGCGTTCGCTGCATTTACGGAACCGCCGTACTGGATGATCACTTGCTCAGCCACTTTCGCGTCGGCTTTAGCAATGTGGTCACGGATAAATTTGTGCACTGCCTGAGCCTGCGCAGGGGTTGCAGATTTGCCCGTACCGATTGCCCAGACGGGTTCGTAAGCGATAACTGCGCCTTCGAACGCGCTCGCGCCCTGCGTTGTCAGTACCGCGTCGATTTGACGTGCGCAAACTTCTTCAGTTTTGCCCGCTTCGTTTTCTGCTTCGGTTTCACCGATGCACAGAACCGGCACCAGGCCTTGCTCTTTCACCACGGCAAATTTCTTCGCGATGAACTCGTCGGATTCTTTGTGGTAAGTACGACGTTCAGAGTGACCGATGATGATGTATTTCGCGCCGATATCTTTCAGCATTTCAGCGGAGGTTTCACCGGTGAATGCGCCAGACAGGTTAACGTCAACGTTCTGCGCGCCCAGAATGATATGGCTACCGTCAGCAGCGTGTTTAGCCAGATCCAGATACATGTCCGGTGGAGCGATCGCAACGCCGCAGCCGGTCACGCCAGCCAGCTCTTTACGCAGATTCGCAACCAGTTCATTTACCATGTGGCGGCTGCCGTTGAGTTTCCAGTTACCCATCACTAAAGGATGTCGCATTTCATTTCTCCACGCTACAAGAGCGAATTAAGGATTATGGCCGCCCTGAAGGGCAGCATGGTCTGTGAATCAGTATAGAGATTTTCCCTCGAAAGGCTTTGCTTTTTGTCATTAATTCGCCCCACCGAGCGTCTCAGATAACGCCAGCTTAATCGGTTCAACAGCGAAGGTCAGCCCCTTTTCGCCGTTGTCTGCCACCACATAGCGAACCGCACCTTCCGTTTCGGCGTAGTAGCGCTTATTTTTGCCTGCCGACAGCAGTTTTTGCAGTTTTTTCTGGCTCTGGGATGGGGTCAGCGCGGGGGTAAAGGCGCGTAAAATCGCGCTCATATACTCCAGCGCTTTGGCTTTTGCGGCTTTTTGTTCTGGTCCCTGAATCGGCAGCCAGGTGATCTGCATGCTCTTAATTTTTAGCGTACCGCGCTCCAGCGCGGTAGACGCATACAGATTTTCATTAATCTTACTGGCGGCGCGGGTCAGATTCGGGGTATCCCGGGCACCGTCAATGGCACGAAATTCGCTAAGCGGAAGCCGGGGGTTGTTGCTATTGAACGTCTCCCGAAAGAGGCTAATGGACTGATCAAATGACGGCGCACCCGGCATCACATAAGGTGCGGTTGCGGGCGCGGAGGTCTGCGCTGCGCGCACAGAAATGCCCGCACCCAGCAGTGTTAAACTCAGCCAAATAAAGAGAAACCGCATCTTCATCAATAAAATCCCTGAATGTTACTGCCCACGATTAAAACGGTATCCGGCTGGCTTGTCAAAAGGATGCAACTCCAGGGTAAACTACGCTCCGCTACGATTCTAAGGAACCTGATATGACCATACAGCAGTGGCTGTTCTCATTCAAAGGGCGTATTGGACGCCGTGATTTCTGGGTCTGGATAGGCGTCTGGATTGCCGCCATGCTGATCCTGTTTACCCTGGCAAGCCGCGCGTGGTTGAGCACTCAGACCGCTGCGTTTGTGCTGGTCTCTCTGCTGTGGCCGACGTCGGCGGTGTTGGTTAAACGTCTGCACGACCGGGGCCGCTCAGGGCTATGGGCGCTGCTGGTTGTTCTGGCGTGGATGCTGCTGGCGGGGAACTGGTCGATGCTGCCGTCGATGTTGCCGTGGGTCGTTGGACGCTTAATTCCCACCATTATTTTTGTGATGATCGTTATCGACCTGGGCGCCTTTGTCGGCACCCAGGGGGCAAATAAATACGGAAAAGATACGATCGACGTGAAGTACCGTTAATTACCAGTAGTGCTCAGCAGTCATGTGGCCCGGCCGACGGCGCAAATGTTTGGTCATCTGTCGGGTCGTTTTCAGCAGTTCCTGGGTATCGCGCACCATCTGCGGATTACCGCACAGCATCACATGGCTGGTTTCAGCATTCATCGACAGGCCAACGGCCGCTTCCAGCTCCCCCTTTTCAATCAGCGCGGGCACGCGCCCGGTCAGGGAACCTGCCACCGTTTCGCGACTCACCACGGTCTGAATTTTCAGTTTGCCTTCATAGCGCTTTTGTAATTCCAGCATCAGCGGCAGATAGCTCAAATCGGCGGCATAGCGCGCAGCGTGTACCAGCACGATATTTTTAAAGCGATCCAGGTCCTGTCCGTACTGCAGAATAGAGAGATAAGGGCCGATGGCGGTACCGGTTGCCAGCATCCACAGCGTGTCGCAGGCCGGGACTTCATCCAGCACAAAGAAGCCTGCCGCTTCGCTCACAATCTGTATCTCATCGCCGGGCTTCAGCGCCGCCAGCCGTGGGCTCAGTTTGCCATCAGGGACGGTGACCAGATAGAACTCAAGGTCCGGGTTATCCGGCGCGTTAACGTAGGAGTAGGCGCGCTGCACGCGTTCGCCGTCGATTTCCAGCCCCAGCTTGGCGAATTGCCCGGCCGTGAAGGGATGGATGGGAGCATGGACGGTGAGACTAAATAGCGCATCGGTCCAGAATTCTACCTTTTTAACTTTACCTGTTACCCAGTCTGCCATGATCTTCTCCTGTGCTGATTTCTTGTTCTATCTTCCTTACCTGGGAGAGAGATTTCCAGCCCGCGCGGGCCGGAAAGCTCAATTGATCAAACGGTATTACAGAATGTGGGTCTGCACGTCGGGATCTTTGCGGTCCAGATAGTGAATCGACTGGATGCGGCGGATGGTGCGCGATTTGCCGCGGATCAGCAGCGTTTCGGTGGTCGCCATATTGCCTTTGCGGCTGATGCCGTCCAGCAGATCGCCTTTGGTGATACCGGTGGCCGAGAAGATGACGTTATCGTTACGCGCCATGTCATCCAGCTGCAGAACGGTATTGGCTTCGATACCCATGGCGGCGCAGCGTGCCAGTTCCTGCTCACCGATACGACGGTTCTCTTCGCTGTCGCCTTTTACCTCGTGACGCGCCAGCAGGCGGCCCTGCATATCGCCATCCAGAGCGCGGATTGCCGCAGCTGAAACCACACCTTCCGGTGCGCCGCCGATCCCGTACAGCACGTCGACTTCACTGTCCGGCATGCAGGTGAGGATCGAGGCCGCTACGTCGCCATCGGGGATCGCAAACACGCGCACGCCCAGCTGCTGCATATGCGCAATCACGGCATCATGACGGGGTTTCGCCAGAATGGTGACGGTCAGCTCAGTCAGTGGTTTATCCAGCGCGGCGGCAACGTTACGCAGGTTATCCGCCAGCGGCAGGTTCAGGTCGATTGCGCCTTTAGCACCTGGTCCGACAATCAGCTTTTCCATGTACATATCTGGCGCATTGAGGAACGAACCTTTATCGCCCACCGCCAACACTGCGAGCGCGTTGGCCTGACCCATGGCGGTCATGCGGGTGCCTTCAATCGGATCGACGGCGATATCCACCGCATCGCCGTTGCCGGTACCGACTTTTTCACCAATAAACAGCATTGGCGCTTCGTCGATTTCGCCTTCACCAATCACGATGGTGCCGTCAATGTTGACCTGGTTGAGCATAATGCGCATCGCATGAACGGCAGCCCCGTCAGCGATATTCTTATCGCCGCGGCCAAGCCACTTGTAGCCAGCCAGGGCGGCAGCTTCGGTTACGCGGGAAAATTCGATAGCAAGTTCACGTCTCATCAGATACTCGTGCAGTCAAAAGGGATTGCACGAAGTTTATCACAGAGTGGGAAGGGTGCGGCCTGATGCCCTCACCCTAACCCTCTCCCACAGGGAGAGGGCAGGGTGAGGGGAAGTATTACGACTCGTCGTGATCTTCCCACGCCAGCGCGCGTTTCACCGCTTTCTTCCAGCCGCTGTAGCGGAAGTTGCGCTCGGTGGTCTCGATGCCTGGACGGAATTCGCGCTCGATGACCGCTTTTTCCTGCAGCTCGTCGAGGTTCTGCCAGAAGCCCACCGCCAGACCGGCAAGGTACGCCGCACCCAGGGCCGTTACTTCACGGACTTCCGGACGCTCCACGCGGGTGCCGAGAATGTCGGACTGGAACTGCATCAGGAAGTTGTTCGCCACCGCGCCACCGTCCACGCGCAGGGCGTGCAGACGAATGCCGGAGTCAGCCTGCATCGCTTCCAGCACGTCGCGGGTCTGATAGGCGATAGATTCCAGCGTCGCGCGGATGATGTGGTTCGAGTTCACCCCACGCGTCAGGCCGAAAATCGCGCCGCGAGCATACGGATCCCAGTACGGAGCACCCAGCCCGGTAAACGCCGGTACCACGTACACGCCGTTGGTGTCTTTCACTTTGGTGGCGAAATACTCAGAGTCGAACGCGTCGCTGATAAGCTTCATCTCGTCGCGCAGCCACTGAATGGATGCGCCTGCCATAAACACCGCGCCTTCCAGAGCGTAGTTCACTTCCCCACGCGGACCGCAGGCGATGGTGGTCAACAGCCCATGTTCGGACTTCACCGCTTTCTCGCCGGTGTTCATCAGCATAAAGCAGCCGGTGCCGTAAGTGTTTTTCGCCATCCCTTCCTTCACGCACAGTTGGCCAAACAGCGCCGCCTGCTGGTCACCGGCGATCCCGGCGATAGGAATACGTGTGCCGCCTTTACCGCCGATATTGGTCTGGCCGTAAATTTCCGAGGACTTGCGCACCTGCGGCAGCATGGCACGCGGGATGTCCAACACCTCCAGCATTTTGTCGTCCCAGTCCAGCTGATGGATGTTGAACAGCATGGTGCGCGAGGCGTTGGTGTAATCGGTCACGTGTACGCGGCCCTGGGTCATCTTCCAGACCAGCCAGGTATCCACGGTGCCGAACAGCAGTTCACCGCGTTTGGCACGCTCGCGGGAGCCTTCCACGTGGTCGAGGATCCACTTCACTTTGGTACCCGAGAAGTACGGGTCGACCACAAGGCCAGTGGCGCTGCGGACATACTCTTCCATGCCGTCGCGCTTCAGCTTCTCGCAAATTTCTGCAGTACGGCGGCACTGCCAGACGATGGCGTTGTAGATCGGTTTCCCGGTTTCACGCTCCCAGACAATCGCCGTTTCGCGCTGGTTAGTAATACCGATTGCCGCAATCTCATCGGAACTGATGTCCGCTTTCGCCAGCACTTCGACCAGAGTTGAGCTTTGTGAAGCCCAGATCTCCATCGGGTCGTGTTCAACCCAGCCTGGCTTAGGATAAATTTGCTCGAATTCGCGCTGTGATACGCTGACGATATTCGCGTCATGATCCATCACGACAGCGCGGGAGCTGGTCGTGCCCTGGTCGAGCGCAACGATATATTTTTTGTCGGTCATAGTGAGGTCCCGTAGTCAGATTACAGCGAAGCGTTTTGTTGTGTGCCGGAGGTCGTGTCCTTCTCCTCGGCAATACAGGTGTCGCACGGCAAGTGGCGGCCAATCAGCTTACGATAGCCGAATGCGCCCAGCGCAGCACCTACAATGGGGCCGAACAGCGGCACCAGGAAGTAAGGAATGTCTTTTGCGCCAGTGAAGGCAACGTCGCCCCAGCCTGCAAAGAAGGCGAAGGTTTTCGGTCCGATGTCACGCGCCGGGTTCATGGCGAAGCCGGTCAGCGGACCCATCGATGCGCCGATAACCGCAATCAGCAGGCCAATCAGCAGCGGTGCCAGCGGGCCACGCGGAATGCCGTTGCCATCATCGCCCAGCGCCATGATGACGCCCATCAGGATAGCGGTAATCACCATTTCAACCGCGAAGGCCTGCACAAAATTAATGTGTGGGTTGGGATAGGTCGAGAAGATGCCCGCCAGTTCCAGACTTTCGGCACTACCGCGTACCATGTGGTGCGTCTGTTCAAAGTCGATAAACAGATTGTAATAGAGCCCGTAAACCAGCGCCGCCGCGCTAAAAGCACCGGCAAACTGCGCCACGATAAAGGGCGCGACTTTACGTCCGTCAAAGCAGGCAAACAGCCATAGCGCAATGGTCACGGCAGGGTTCAGGTGCGCGCCGGAAACACCCGCCGTCAGGTAGATGGCCATCGCCACGCCCAGACCCCAGATCACGCTGATTTCCCACTGGCCGAAGCTGGCGCCCGCTACCTTCAGCGCCGCCACACATCCGACACCGAAGAAAATAAGTAATCCGGTACCCAGAAACTCGGCGATGCACTGACCTTTTAAGGTTGAGGTTTCACTCATAATCGGATCCTGAAAGAAAATTTATGGTTATTATTCGTGTGGCCATGGTCATACCAGCCCACTCGTTCTGTAGATATAGTGTTAATTTATCGTTAACGAGCAAAAACGAGAAATATCGAAATCAAAATGTGTGTACTGCGTCAATAAAATGAGCGATAACGCGCCATGAAGTGAGCGGAGAAGCAGCGGAGTGGTAGGTGGCAGAAGCATTTCATTAACTAAAGTATTAACAATTTAGAGGTATATGACGCGAACGCACCAGGACGAGGCCGAAAAGTGTGGCAAACCGCAATCTGCGCGGTCTGCCGCTGGACAGGGACGACGGGGCTCCATACAATCGGCACTATATGTTGTGCGCGTTTACATCAAAGCGTCGCCTTGCAATTCAGGAGAGGTAGGATTATGTCGTTAGAAGTGTTTGAGAAACTGGAATCGAAAGTACAGCAGGCGATCGACACCATCACCCTGCTGCAGATGGAAATCGAAGAGCTGAAAGAAAAAAACAACACGCTGTCGCAGGAAATTCAAACTGCTCAGCACGGTCGTGAAGAGCTGGAGCGTGAAAACCACCAGCTGCGCGAACAGCAGACTGGCTGGCAGGATCGTCTGCATGCCCTGCTGGGACGTATGGAAGAGGTGTAATTCTGCTTCCGACATAAAAAAAGCATCCTCAGGATGCTTTTTTTGTTTCTGCAGGATGCCGGGTTACTCGATATCCAGCGGATCTTCGGAAAGGATAATCCCGGTATTGTCGGCGTAGAGGTGGTCGCCAGAGAAGAATGTCACACCGCCGAAATTGACGCGCACGTCGCTTTCGCCAATGCCTTCACCTGCGGCACCTACCGGAATCGCGGCCAGCGCCTGTATGCCCAGATCCAACTCTTCCAGGTCATCTACCTGACGCACTGCACCATACACCACAAGGCCTTCCCATTCGTTTTGCATGGCAAGACGGGCAAGATCGGCATCGATGAGTGCGCGGCGTACGGAGCCCCCGCCATCGACCAGCAAAATGCGACCACGGCCGTTCTGTTCGAGCAGATCGTACAGCAACCCGTTGTCCTCAAAACATTTCACCGTAATGATTTGTCCGCCAAACGACGACCGTCCTCCAAAGTTGGAAAACAGCGGTTCTACGACGTTAACATCTTCCTGGTAGATGTCACAAAGCTCAGAGGTATCGTATTTCATAGGCTTAAGGTTCAGTTGCTGCGAATGATTTCAGTATATCGCGCGAATCGCATTGTTTGCAAAATCATCAATTGTTAATTGATATTTGTCAGCTAATTCAGCGTCTGGCTAAGCACAATTCCAACCACGAACAACAAGTTAGTGAGCAGTGCACCTTTTACCGTGCGTTCGAGCATTGGCGGCATCGCGGCCGCACGTTGCTCGCGGATCACGAAACGCGCCTGCTTCACCAGCAGCGGCGCGGCAAGGATAAACAGCCAGCCCCAGACGCTGTGCAGCGACAGCAGATTAAACAGCGCCAGACACAGCAGGGCACCCATCAGCAGGCAGGCGTGGTAGCGTCGCGCATTCACCGGCCCAAAACGTACCGCCAGCGTGTTTTTACCGTTCTGACGGTCGCTGTCGATATCGCGCAGGTTATTAATATTGAGTACCGCCGTCGCCAGCAGGCCGCAGGCCGTGGCAGGCAGGAACAGGGCCGGGATCAGGGCGTGAGCCTGTAAATACCCGCTTCCCATTACGCTCAGCCAGCCAAAGAAGACCATCACAGAAATATCACCCAGACCAATATACCCGTAAGGACGGGTGCCTACGGTGTAGGTGATCGCGGCAACAATCGCCAGCACGCCCATCACGAGGAAGCCAACCACATCGGCGGGAGTTTTACAGGCCACCAGCACCAGCGACAGCCCGGAGAGGCAAATCAGCACCACGGTGATGATGAGTGCCCGCTTCATTTGCGGCTGGGTGATCACTCCTTTCTGCATCCCACGCAGGGGGCCAATCCGGTCGGGTTTATCGCTGCCCTTAACCGCATCGCCATAATCGTTGGCGAGGTTAGAGAGAATTTGCAGTAATCCGGCGGTAATCAGCGCCAGAACGGCAACAAGGGGATCGAAATATCCCTGCCACCAGGCGAGGGCTGTGCCCACCACAATGGCGGCAAAGGCGAGAGGAAGTGTTTTAGGACGTAGGCTTTCCAGCCAGGCTTGCGAACGGCTAATTTCAGTCATAGTTATTATTTGCCAATAAAAATGGGGCTTTTCAGCCCCATCATCAGTGATGAAAATGCATTGAACGCGATTATAGGATAAAACGGCTCAGATCTTCATCTGCTACTAAAGCATCAAGGTGCTTACTCACATAGTCGGCATCAATGGTAATGCTCTGACCATTCAGGTCACTGGCCTCATAAGAGATATCTTCCACCAGACGTTCCAGTACGGTATGCAGACGACGCGCACCGATGTTTTCGGTGGTTTCGTTAACCTGCCATGCCGCCTGAGCGATGCGTTTGATGCC
The DNA here is from genome assembly GCF_025564065.1 of Silvania hatchlandensis. Lineage (GTDB taxonomy): Bacteria > Pseudomonadota > Gammaproteobacteria > Enterobacterales > Enterobacteriaceae > Enterobacter > Enterobacter hatchlandensis. The sequence continues at coordinate 94,831 of NZ_JAMGZK010000040.1, forward strand.
GTCTTCGGTGAATTCAATGTTCACCCCTTCAGTCGCCATCAGCGCTTTGTACTGCACGGTGATCGAGGCATTTGGCTCGGTGAGAATACGCTCGAAATCTTCGGTTGTCAGCGCTTGCAGCTCAACGCGGATAGGCAGACGACCCTGCAGTTCAGGGATCAGATCGGATGGCTTCGCCACCTGGAACGCGCCAGAGGCGATAAACAGGATATGGTCAGTTTTAACCATGCCGTGCTTGGTGGAGACGGTGCAGCCTTCTACCAGCGGCAGCAGGTCGCGCTGTACGCCTTCACGAGACACGTCCGGACCGTTCGATTCACCACGCTTACAGATTTTGTCGATCTCATCGATAAACACGATCCCGTGCTGTTCAACGGCGTCGATAGCGTCCTGCTTCAGCTCTTCCGGGTTGACCAGCTTGGCGGCTTCTTCTTCAATCAGCAGCTTCATCGCGTCTTTGATTTTCAGCTTACGCGGTTTCTGCTTCTGGCCGCCCAGGTTCTGGAACATGGACTGCAGCTGGCTGGTCATCTCTTCCATGCCTGGAGGCGACATAATCTCCATGCCCATAGGCGCAGCGGCGAGATCGATCTCAATCTCTTTATCATCCAGCTGGCCTTCACGCAGTTTTTTGCGGAAAGACTGACGGGCGGCAGAGGGTTCAGCAGGCTGTTCGGCCTGGCCCCAATTATTTTTTGCCGGTGGGATCAGCACATCCAGGATGCGTTCTTCCGCCATCTCTTCGGCGCGATAGCGGTTTTTCTCGATCGACTGGACGCGCACCATCTTAATCGCAGAATCGGTCAGATCGCGGATGATAGAGTCCACTTCTTTACCGACATAGCCCACTTCGGTGAACTTGGTGGCTTCGACTTTGATGAACGGCGCGTTCGCCAGCTTCGCCAGACGACGGGCGATTTCGGTTTTACCGACGCCGGTCGGGCCGATCATCAGAATGTTTTTTGGCGTCACTTCATGGCGCAGCTCTTCATCGAGCTGCATGCGGCGCCAGCGGTTACGCAGGGCGATCGCCACGGAGCGCTTGGCGTTATCCTGGCCGATGATGTGTTTGTTCAGTTCGCTGACAATTTCGCGTGGGGTCATTTCAGACATGAGAAATCCTTACGCCTTAGACGGCAATTCTTCGATGGTGTGGAAGTGGTTGGTATAGATACAGATATCACCTGCAATATCCAACGCCTTCACAGCGATATCGCGTGCGCTCATGTCGGTATTTTCCAACATCGCGCGGGCAGCGGCCTGGGCGTACGGGCCACCGGAACCGATAGCAATCAGGTCGTTTTCTGGCTGCACCACGTCACCGTTACCGGTGATAATAAGCGAAGCATTTTCGTCGGCAACGGCCAGCAGCGCTTCAAGTTTGCGCAGCATACGGTCGGTACGCCAGTCTTTCGCCAGCTCAACGGCGGCTTTGACCAGATGGCCCTGATGCATTTCGAGCTTACGTTCGAACAGCTCAAACAGCGTGAAGGCGTCAGCCGTACCGCCTGCAAACCCGGCGATTACTTTGTCGTTATACAGACGACGCACTTTTTTCACGTTGCCTTTCATGACGGTATTACCCAGCGTGGCCTGGCCATCACCGGCAATTACCACCTGGCCGTTACGGCGTACACTTACTATTGTTGTCACGAAGACCCCCTGGTTTACATAATCGGAATAGGGGCCCCGAGCCAGTGCTCAGGGCTGAATAGAATGATAGATGGGGGGGATTTTGGGGGTTTCAACCCCCGGAGGCGAGTCGAATGCAGTTTGAGTGACCCGCCATCTTCAGACGAGTAATGGTGCTGTCAGCATTATCTTTGCCTTTCACCGGACCTATCACCACGCGATTCCAGCCGTTGTTGGTGGTAATGCGCGAATCAAAGCCTTCAAAGGCCAACTGCGCGCGCACGGTTTCAGCCTGCTCTGCGCCTTTAAATGAACCACACTGCACCATCCAGCGGCGCTCGTCTTTCTTCTCTGCGGTTGGCTTCGGTGGCTCGGTTTCCCGGGTGACCGGTGCCGCCTGCTGGGCTTTCGGCTGCGCTGCGGCCGTGTGCGCTGGCGTTTGCAGCAGATCCTGATACGGCTGCGCAGCGGTGCTTTGCTTCGCAGGCTGCGTTTTTGGCTGCTGCGCAGGTTGCGTCTGCACGGTACGCGGCTGCTGATACGGCTGTTCCGCTACGCGCGGCTGCGCTTTCGGCTGCTGCACCGGCTGGGTCTGCGCCCACTGCTGCTGTTGCTGCTGAGTTTGCTGCTGGACCTGACGCTGGCGCTGCAGCGTTTGCTGGCGCTGCAGCGTTTGCTGGCGTTGCGCCGCCGTCTGTTCATTCCACGGTACCTCGTTGAGCTGCGTAGGCTGCTGGCGCATATCGGCCTGCATCTGTGCCAGCAGCTGGCGCTGTTCGTTGGTTAATTGCGTGGGATCCACGACTTCGCCGCCAGCAGAAGGTTCGGTCGGGGCGCGTACGCCCGGCTGGCGACTTTCAAGCTCTTTAATATAGCGCCAGCGCTCTTCAGGCTTCGGCGGTAAGCCATTACCGACGACCTTTTTGCCCTGCAGTGCTTCCGCTTCTTCTTTTTTATGATGCGTAATGAACCAGAGGCCGCCGATGAACGCGACCAGCACCGCCGCAGCAATCGCCACCATTGCAGGCGAGACAGCAGGCAGACTACGTTGCTGGCTCCGTGAGCTACTCTTTTTGCGTCGCGAAGGTGCCGGCTGGCCGCGACGTACATAATCTCGTTGTGCCACTATCGTTTCGCTGTATTTATTCGTTTGTCAGCCCGTCATGTTACTTAAGCGGCGGGCCTTTGACCAGTCGAGGAAGTCTGAAAGGCGGTGACTTTACGTCAGCGCCTGGGTGGAACCACGAATGATTAATTCACAGTCCAGCAAGCGTGACCCACTGCTGACGGCTTGCCCGTTAAGCTGATCAAGCAACAGCAGCATCGCTTCACGGCCAATATCATAGCGTGGCTGCGCTACCGTCGAGAGCGGCGGATCGCAAAACTCAGACAATGAAATATTATCGAAACCGATAATAGAGAGATCTTTCGGTACGTTCAGGCCACGGCGTTTTGCGTAAGAGAGCGCACCCAGCGCCATCACGTCGCTGTGGCAGAACACCGCGGTAGGCGGTTCCGGCAGCGCCAGCAGTGCCTCCAGCGCCAACCCGCCGGCGGCATAGGTAAAATCACCGCGGGCTATATAGTGTGGATCAACCGTCACCCCGGTACGACGCAGGGCCTGAACATAGCCCTGCAGGCGATAATGGCACAGCGGCATCTCTTCCGGTCCAGCGATACAGCCGATACGCTTATGTCCCAGATCCTGCAGATAATTCACCGCATTAAACGCGGCGGTGAGGTTATCGATATGGACGGTGGGCAGCTCCAGCTCCGGCGCGAATTCGTTAGCCATCACCATTGGCGGGAGGTTGCGTTGCTCTTCGATGCTGGCATCGAACGGCAGACGTGAGCCGAGCAGCAGCATGCCGTCAATCTGCTTGGTGATGATCAGGTCAATAAAGGTTTTTTCCTGCTGGTTCTGGTGCGCGCAGTCGCCTATCAACACCAGATAACCCGCCGCGGCGGCAGTTACTTCGATGCCGCGTATGATTTCACTGAAAAAGGGATCGCAGATGTCGGGCACAATGACCAGAATGGTGCGGGATTCATTACGCTTGACGTTACGGCCCATCGCCTGGGGCAGATAGCCCACTTCCAGCGCCGCCTGCTCAACGCGATTACGCGTAGTCTGAGAGACTTTATCGGGATTCATTAAGGCTCGGGATACCGTTGCCGTAGAAACATTCGCTTTCAGGGCAACATCTTTCATGGTCGCCGAGGCAACCTCTTTCCTGGACTTCAACCTCTTCTCCTCACAGGCGTATCACCGGTCTTCTGACTCCGTCAGTTTTATCAGATCGTGAATGGAATCGGTTACAGAATTTTCATAAAAAGTGTGAGGCGTGTTGAATTTTTCGATCCGCCTCTCACCGTGATTCAGCTTTCAATGGGATCAACATCAAGTACCCACTTCACTTTTCGCGCGTCTGGCAGGGTATTGATCAGCGTCAGCGCGCCGCTAACGATATGTTGCAGACGAACCCGCGAAGGGTGCTGCAGCAGGATTTGCCAGCGGTAGCGCCCCCCACGTTTAGCGGCCAGCGCCGGAACCGGGCCTAAAATCCACAGCTGATTATCCACCAGCGGGCTGGCCTGCAGCAGATTGCGCAGCTGCTGGAGAAACAGCGGTGCCTGCTGGTTGTTGTGATCCTCGGCGCGGATAATCACATGGCTGGTCCACGGCGGGAGCTGCAGGGTCTGCCGCTCCGCCAGCGCCTGGTCGGCAAAAGCGTCGTAGCCTTTATGCAGCAGCGTTTGCAGCAGGGGATGATCCGGATGGTGAGTTTGCAGCACCACTTCACCCTGTTTACCCGCGCGCCCGGCCCGGCCCGCCACCTGGGTGTAGAGCTGGGCGAAGCGTTCTGCGGAGCGGAAGTCGGCAGAAAACAGCGCCCCGTCAACGTCTAGCAACGCCACCAGGGTGACATCCGGGAAGTGATGGCCTTTCGCCAGCATCTGGGTGCCAATCAGGATGCGCGCACCGCCGCGGTGCACTTCCGCTAACTGCTGCTCAAGCGCCCCCTTGCGGCTGGTGGTGTCGCGGTCAATGCGCGAGATCGCCACGCCAGGGAAGAAGGGCGTCAGCGCCTGTTCCAGCTGCTCGGTGCCCAGCCCGACCGGCACCATATGGGTGGAGCCGCACGACGGACACTGACGCGGCACCGGGCGTTGGCTGTCGCAGTGGTGGCAACGCAGATGATGCTGGGCCTGATGCAGGGTGTAGTAATGATCGCAGCGCGGGCATTCGGCAATCCAGCCACAGTCGTGGCACAGCAGCGCGGGGGCAAAGCCGCGGCGGTTCAGAAACAGGATCACCTGGTTGTTAGCCTGCAGATGCTGGCGCATGCGGGTGATGAGCGCCGGGGCCAATCCGGCCTGCACCTGCTGGCCTTTCAGATCCAGCACATGCTGAATGGCCGGACGCGCATTGCCCGCCCGGCGGGTGAGGCGCAGCAGATGGTATTTGCGCTGCTGTACGTTATGCAGGGTTTCCAACGCTGGGGTGGCGGAGCCAAGAATAATCGGGATCTGCTCGCTGTGCGCGCGGTACACCGCCAGGTCGCGGGCGTGATAGCGCCAACCCTCCTGTTGTTTGTAGGAGCTGTCATGCTCTTCGTCGATCACGATCACGCCCAGATTTTTAAAGGGTGTAAACAGCGACGAGCGGGTACCAATTACAATCGCCGCCTCACCATTTTTGGCTTTCAGCCAGGCGCTGAGGCGTTCGCTGTCATTTAACGCGGAGTGCAGTACTTCCACCGGGGCATTAAAGCGCTCGCGAAAGCGGGCGATAGTTTGTGGCGTCAGGCCGATCTCCGGCACCATTACCAGGGCCTGTTTTCCCTGCGCGAGCACATTTTCCAGCACGCTCAGATAGACTTCGGTCTTGCCGGAACCGGTCACGCCCGCCAGTAGCCAGGCAGAGAAACGGTCCGAGGCGCTGTGGATAGCGCCAACGGCGGTGGCCTGCTCGGTGTTCAGACGCAGACGATCGCCCGACACCGCAAAGCCGTCGCGCCAGTCGGTCAGCGCGGGCGCTTCGCAGGCCAGTTCGCTCAGCCCTTTTTTACGCAGGCCCTGCAGCGCCGCGTCGTTAAAATCGAGGGCTTCAACCTGATGCCGCCAGATCCGCCCCTGACGCAGGGCCGCCAGTGCCTGCTGCTGTTTCGGGGAGCGTTTCAGGCTGTGAATGTCGACGGCTTGTCCCTGCTCGGTGGCAAACCAGTACCACACCGGCGCATGGCTGGCGTTTTTGCCCTGGCGCAGCAGAATGGGTAACGCGTGAAACAGCACGTCGCCAATGGGATGGTGGTAATAGTCGGCCGCCCACAACAGCAAACGCCAGACGCTTTGTGAGAAAACCGGTTCGCTGTCCATCACCTCAATAACGCTTTTCAGCTCAGTGATCGGCAACTCGCTTTTCTCGCTGACCGCGACCACCACGCCCACGCGCTGCTGCTTGCCAAACGGCACGTTCACGCGACAGCCCGCTTTGGCCTGTATACCGTCTGGCAGCAGGTAATCAAAGGTGCGGGGAAGCGGAACGGGAAGGGCAACGTGAACAACGGGCATCGAATCTTCCTGACTTGAAAAGTGGCGCGTTAGTATACACATTAGTTGCTGGCGGCGTGCTGATCAGTTTGCATACACAAATCTTATTCTGTATGATTCGCCGCCTTTGATGCGCTTTTTGTCGCGTCAGAGTACATACTATTAACATCGCGTGGTGTCTGGCGTTAGGGCTGGAAGAGCGACGCGGCCTTAACTGAGGTTCTCCCCATGAAAAAAGATATTCATCCTAAATACGAAGAAATTACTGCAAACTGCTCTTGCGGTAACGTGATCACCATCCGCTCTACCGCGGGTCACGATCTGAACCTGGACGTGTGCGGCAAATGCCACCCGTTCTACACTGGTAAGCAGCGTGACGTTGCAACCGGTGGCCGTGTTGACCGCTTCAACAAGCGTTTCAGCATCCCGGGCGCTAAATAAGCTACCCGAAAAAAAGGCGCCGAAAGGCGCTTTTTTTGTTTCTGCACACTCTTCCCCAATGATAATTACCGATCTCCGTATTAAATATATTCACGCCAGTTATATCTCCTCCAAAGGTGAGGTCTGTCTTTATATTCTTTAACTCTCTGCCAGCATGCAGGCGCAAATGGCAAAAAACAAAAGGTTTCCCTCGCTGCGTAAAACTACACTGCGCGCGTCATACATTTTAATTCGTATTGCGTAAGTGGTTTTTTTACAGGGCAGCATCTTTCTTATTCAGGGAACTTTTTATAATGAAAAAATTTTTATTACTGCTTCCATTAGTATCCTGCATGGCGCAGGCCGGTTACGTTGATTACCGTCATGAGTATTATGACGATGGGCGTAACTATGACCGTGTCTATATGTCACACCGCTTTGCCACCGGCTTTGGCGTCGCCGTCGAGGCCGTGTCGCGCTCTGATAACAGCCAGTCCAATGATGCGCTGAATAATATGGAGAGTAACAGCAACGAATACACGGCAAGCTATCAATTTAGCTGGCAGAATTTTATCTGGCAGCCGGGTGTCGCCATTGAAATGGGCGACGATATGGCGATCTATAAACCGTATCTGCGGGTGCAATATAATATCGATGATCGCTGGTGGGCAGCCTTCCGTTATCGCACGGAATATACTCGCCGCAACGCGGACGGGAAAGATGACCGTATGGTCTATCGCCCGGAAGCCTGGATCGGATATAACGTTAATGACTGGATGTTTGAGCTTAACGGTATTTATAAGTTTGCCGACAGCGAGAACCTGTATAACAATAAAAAAGAAGATTATGAATATAACGGTAGGGTGGCGTATAAATTCGGTTCATGGGTGCCGTTCGTTGAGGTGGGTAACGTCTCTTCGGGCTATAACACGGCCACCTCTTCAGATCGTCAGACGCGTTATCGCGTCGGTTTAGGCTACAACTTCTAAGGGTCTATCCCGCTGAGTAATCCCAGCGGGACTGAACGGTGAAGGCGACACATTTTTGCCTTCGCCGTCTTAGTATTCCCACGTATCCGGGTCGATACCCAGCTCACGCATGATCACCTTCGCTGCTTCCGGAATTTCATCACTGCGCTCTTTGCGCAGGTCTTCATCGTTTGGCAACGGTTGACCGGTAAACGCGTGCAGGAACGCTTCGCACAACAGCTCGCTGTTGGTGGCGTGACGCAGGTTATTCACCTGACGACGCGTGCGTTCATCGGTGAGGATCTTTAACACCTTCAGAGGAATGGAAACCGTAATTTTTTTTACTTGTTCACTCTTCTTACCGTGCTCAGCGTATGGGCTGATATATTCGCCGCTCCATTCAGCCATGAGATACCTTAATCCTCTTTGTCATTAATATGAGGCCGCCACCGCAGCGCTTCGCAGGGTTTCGGGCCATAATCGGGCGTAGTTTACCGTAGAGACGCGGCCGTGACACGGATATTGCCTCTGAGGTCTGCGCTAAAGCATATAATTTTAACGGCTATTTACGCATTGCTCAATCTATACGCAAAGAAGTTTAGATGTCCAGATGTATTGACGTCCATATAATCAGTGTTTACATTGGTGCCTGACTTTTCATCCATTAAGCCAGGAAGCCTTCACCATGACGCGTAAACAGGCCACCATCGCAGTGCGTAGCGGATTGAATGATGACGAACAGTACGGCTGCGTCGTCCCACCGATCCACCTCTCCAGTACCTATAACTTCACCGGATTTAATGAACCGCGTGCGCATGACTATTCGCGCCGTGGCAACCCTACCCGTGACGTCACCCAGCGGGCGCTGGCGGAACTGGAAGGTGGCGCAGGCGCGGTGATGACCAATACCGGGATGTCGGCCATCCACCTGGTGACCACCGTTTACCTGAAACCCGGCGATCTGCTGGTAGCTCCGCACGACTGTTACGGCGGCAGCTACCGCCTGTTTGATAGCCTGGCGAAGCGCGGTTGCTATCGCGTGCTGTTTGTCGATCAGGGTGATGAACAGGCGCTGAAACAGGCGTTGGCCGAAAAGCCAAAGTTGGTGTTAGTCGAAAGCCCAAGCAATCCATTGTTACGCGTCGTGGATATTGCGAAAATTTGTCAGCTCGCAAGGGATGCGGGAGCGATTAGTGTGGTGGATAATACCTTCCTCAGTCCGGCGCTTCAGAACCCGCTGGCGCTGGGTGCGGATCTGGTGTTGCATTCATGCACCAAATATTTGAACGGCCATTCCGACGTCGTTGCGGGCGTGGTGATTGCTAAAGATCCGGACGTTGTCACCGAACTGGCATGGTGGGCGAATAATATCGGCGTCACCGGTAGCGCATTTGACAGCTATCTGCTGTTGCGTGGACTGCGTACGCTGTCGCCGCGTATGGAAGTGGCGCAGCGTAATGCCCAGGCGATTGTTGATTTCCTGAAGACCCAGCCGCTGGTGAAGAAGCTCTACCACCCGTCGCTGCCGGATAATCAGGGACATGAAATTGCGGCCCGTCAACAAAAGGGTTTTGGTGCAATGTTAAGTTTTGAACTGGATGGCGATGAGCAAACGCTGCGTCGCTTCCTCAGCGGGTTGTCACTGTTTACGCTGGCGGAATCCTTAGGTGGGGTTGAAAGCTTGATTTCCCACGCCGCCACCATGACGCACGCAGGCATGGCGCCAGAAGCGCGTGCCGCCGCCGGGATCTCTGAGACGCTGCTGCGTATCTCAACCGGTATAGAAGATTGTGAAGATTTAATTGCCGATCTGGAAAATGCCTTCCAGGTCGCAACCAAGGGGTAATCATGAGTGTGATAGCGCAGGCAGGGGCGAAGGGTCGCCAACTGCACAAGTTTGGTGGTAGTAGTCTTGCTGATGTGAAGTGTTACCTGCGGGTCGCGGGGATCATGGCAGAGTATTCGATGCCGGGAGACATGATGGTTGTCTCTGCGGCGGGCAGCACCACCAACCAGTTGATTAGCTGGCTGAAGTTAAGCCAGACCGATCGTCTCTCTGCGCATCAGGTTCAACAAGCGTTACGCCGCTATCAGAGTGAATTGATCGCCGGTTTACTGCCTGCCAACGTTGCAGATGGCCTGATCAGTACTTTTATTCAGGATCTGGAGCGCCTGGCCGGTTTGCTCGACAGCGGCGTCACCGATGCCGTGTATGCCGAAGTGGTGGGCCACGGTGAAGTGTGGTCTGCGCGCCTGATGGCCGCAGTACTGCAACAGCAAGGTCTGGAAGCCGCATGGCTGGATGCGCGTGATTTCCTGCGCGCCGAACGCGGTGCCCAGCCGCAGGTCGACGAAGGGCTGTCTTATCCGCTGCTGCAACAGCTGCTGGTGCAGCATCCGAATAAACGCATTGTGGTCACCGGCTTTATCAGCCGCAGCAACGCGGGTGAAACCGTGCTGCTGGGGCGTAACGGCTCTGACTACTCCGCCACGCAAATCGGCGCCCTTGCGGGCGTGTCGCGCGTCACCATCTGGAGTGATGTCGCCGGTGTGTACAGTGCCGATCCGCGCAAAGTCAAAGATGCCTGCCTGCTGCCGCTGCTGCGACTCGATGAGGCCAGCGAGCTGGCACGTCTGGCGGCGCCAGTCCTGCACGCCCGTACCCTGCAGCCGGTTTCCGGCAGCGACATCGACCTGCAGCTGCGCTGCAGCTACACGCCGGATAAAGGCTCAACCCGCATTGAACGCGTGCTGGCCTCCGGGACCGGGGCGCGTATCGTCACCAGCCATGACGATATCTGCCTGATCGAATTCCTGGTTCCTTCCGGGCAGGATTTCAAACTGGCGCATAAAGAGATCGATCTGGTGCTCAAGCGTGCCCAGGTTCGCCCGCTGGCGGTGGGGGTGCATCCCGATCGTCAGTTGCTGCAGTTCTGCTACACCGCAGAAGTGGCCGATGGCGCACTCAAAATTCTGGATGAAGCGGGCCTGCCGGGCGAGCTTCGTCTGCGTCAGGGGCTGGCGCTGATCGCGATGGTCGGCGCGGGCGTCACCCGTAACCCGCTGCACTGCCACCGTTTCTGGCAGCAGCTGAAAGGCCAGCCGGTTGAATTTACCTGGCAGTCGGAAGAGGGCATCAGCCTGGTGGCAGTGATGCGTACCGGGCCAACCGAAAGCCTGATTCAGGGGCTGCATCAGTCGCTGTTCCGCGCAGAAAAACGTATCGGTCTGGTGCTGTTTGGCAAAGGGAATATCGGTTCTCGCTGGCTGGAACTGTTCGCCCGCGAGCAAACTACCCTCTCGGCGCGTACCGGATTTGAATTTGTGCTGGCGGGCGTCGTCGACAGCCGCCGCAGCCTGCTGAATTACGAAGGGCTGGACGCCAGCCGTGCGCTGGCCTTCTTTAACGATGAAGCCGTTGAGCAGGACGAAGAGTCGCTGTTCCTGTGGATGCGTGCCCATCCGTACGATGACCTGGTGGTACTGGACGTGACCGCCAGCGAGCAACTGGCTGCCCAGTATCTGGATTTTGCCAGTCACGGTTTCCACGTGATCAGCGCCAATAAGCTGGCAGGTGCCAGCAATACCAATAACTACCGTCAGATCCACGATGCCTTTGAAAAAACCGGTCGTCACTGGCTGTATAACGCTACTGTCGGGGCCGGTTTGCCGGTTAACCATACCGTGCGCGATCTGATCGAAAGCGGCGACAGCATTCTGGCGATCAGCGGCATTTTCTCCGGTACTCTTTCGTGGTTGTTCCTGCAGTTTGATGGCACCGTGCCGTTCACTGACCTGGTGGATCAGGCGTGGCAGCAAGGGCTGACCGAGCCTGACCCGCGCGTTGACCTCTCCGGTAAAGACGTGATGCGTAAGCTGGTGATCGTGGCCCGTGAAGCGGGTTACGACATTGAGCCGGGCCAGGTACGCGTGGAATCCCTGGTGCCTGCCGGTTGCGAAGAGGGGTCTGTCGATCACTTCTTCGAAAATGGCGACGAGCTAAACGATCAGATGGTTCAGCGGCTGGAAGCCGCGCGTGAAATGGGCCTGGTGCTGCGCTATGTGGCGCGTTTCGATGCCAACGGCAAGGCGCGCGTCGGCGTAGAAGCCGTACGTCCGGAACACCCGCTGGCGGCGCTGCTGCCGTGCGATAACGTCTTCGCCATTGAAAGCCGCTGGTATCGCGACAACCCGCTGGTGATCCGGGGTCCGGGTGCGGGCCGGGATGTCACCGCCGGGGCCATTCAGTCCGACATCAACCGTCTGGCGCAACTGCTGTAATACCCCTCACCCTAACCCTCTCCCCAAAGGGGAGAGGGAATAGTCGTCCCCATCCTGAACTATTTTCATCTTCCCTGAGCATTCCTCACCGTCAATGATGATATTTTCAGTTGACGCCAGTCCGCTTTTCCGTCATTTTTACATCTGGACGTCTAAACGTATAGAAGTTCGAAACATAACAAACAACGACACGCGATTGATGAGGTAAGGTATGAGCTTTTTTCACGCCAACCAGCGGGAAGCCCTGAATCAGAGCCTGGCTGAAGTAAACGGCCAGATTAACGTCTCTTTTGAATTTTTCCCGCCGCGCACCAGTGAAATGGAGCAGACCCTGTGGTCCTCTATCGATCGCCTGAGCAGCCTGAAACCTAAATTTGTCTCGGTGACCTACGGCGCCAACTCCGGTGAGCGCGACCGTACGCACAGCATCATTAAAGGCATTAAGGATCGCACCGGGCTGGAAGCCGCACCGCACCTGACCTGCATCGATGCCACCCGTGATGAGCTGCGAACCATCGCCCAGGATTACTGGAACAACGGCATCCGCCACATTGTTGCCCTGCGTGGCGATCTGCCGCCAGGCAGCGGTAAGCCAGATATGTACGCCACCGACCTGGTGACGCTGCTGAAAGAGGTGGGCGACTTTGACATCTCCGTGGCGGCTTATCCGGAAGTGCATCCGGAAGCGAAAAGCGCCCAGGCGGATCTGCTCAACCTGAAGCGCAAAGTAGATGCCGGCGCAAACCGTGCCATCACCCAGTTCTTTTTTGATGTCGAAAGCTACCTGCGTTTTCGCGACCGCTGCGTCTCGGCAGGCATCGACGTCGAAATTATTCCGGGCATTCTGCCGGTCTCTAACTTCAAGCAGGCGAAAAAATTCGCTGACATGACCAACGTGCGTATCCCGCTGTGGATGTCCAAAATGTACGAAGGGCTGGACGATGATGCCGAAACCCGCAAGCTGGTGGGCGCCAATATCGCGATGGACATGGTGAAAATTTTAAGCCGTGAAGGGGTAAAAGATTTCCACTTTTATACTCTCAACCGCGCCGAAATGAGCTACGCGATCTGCCACACGTTGGGGGTTCGCCCGGGTCTGTAATGGTAAAGCCCTCATTTTGTTGAGGGCTTTTATGTTACAGCCGAATATCAAAGGTATTAACTATCAAATCTGTGGATTGTTTCAATTATCTCTTGTCCCCGGTGGTGTATATCCTAACGATAAAACCATAACGGGAGCAGAGCGATGAGCATGTCCGACGAGAACCAGAATGCAGGTAAATGCCCTTTCCATCAGGGCAGTTTTGATAAGAGTGCCGGTGCCGGAACCAACAGCCGGGACTGGTGGCCTAAGCAACTTCGTATCGACCTTCTCAATCAGCATTCCGAACGTTCCAACCCACTAGGTAATGATTTCGATTACCGCAAAGAATTCAGCAAACTCGATTACTCCGCACTGAAAGGCGATCTCAAAGCCCTGTTAACCGATTCACAGCCGTGGTGGCCTGCGGACTGGGGCAGCTATGCCGGTCTGTTCATTCGTATGGCGTGGCATGGAGCAGGCACTTATCGCTCAGTCGACGGTCGCGGCGGCGCGGGCCGCGGCCAGCAGCGCTTCTCACCGCTCAATTCCTGGCCGGACAACGTCAGCCTCGATAAGGCGCGTCGCCTGCTATGGCCGATCAAGCAAAAGTATGGCCAGAAAATCTCCTGGGCCGACCTGTATATTCTTGCCGGTAACGTGGCGCTGGAAAATTCCGGCTTCCGCACCTTTGGCTTTGGTGCCGGGCGCGAGGATGTGTGGGAACCGGATCTGGACGTTAACTGGGGGGATGAAAAAGCCTGGCTGACCCATCGTGACCCGGAAGCGCTGGCGAAAAATCCTTTATCCGCAACCGAGATGGGACTTATCTACGTTAACCCGGAAGGGCCAAATGCCAGCGGCGAACCGCTGTCGGCGGCGGCGGCGATCCGCGCCACCTTTGGCAACATGGGCATGAACGATGAAGAGACCGTGGCGCTGATTGCGGGCGGCCATACGCTGGGTAAAACGCACGGTGCCGGGGAAGCTACCCATGTGGGTGTCGATCCGGAAGCCGGCTTAATCGAGGCGCAGGGCCTGGGCTGGGCCAGCACCCACGGTAGCGGTATTGGTGCCGACGCGATCACCTCCGGGCTGGAAGTCATCTGGTCCCAGACGCCGACCCAGTGGAGCAACTACTTCTTCGAAAACCTGTATAAATACGAGTGGGTGCAAACCCGCAGTCCGGCAGGGGCGATCCAGTTTGAAGCGGCCGATGCACCAGAAATCATGCCCGATCCGTTTGACCCGTCGAAAAAGCGCAAACCGACAATGCTGGTTACCGACCTGACGCTGCGCTTTGACCCGGAGTTCGACAAAATTTCCCGTCGCTTCCTTAACGATCCGCAGGCCTTTAACGAAGCCTTTGCCCGGGCCTGGTTCAAACTGACCCACCGGGATATGGGGCCGATCTCCCGTTACTTCGGACCGGAAGTGCCAAAAGAAGAGCTGATTTGGCAGGATCCGCTGCCGCATCCGTTCTTCCAGCCGTCGGCAGCAGATATTGAAAGCCTGAAGGTGGACATTGCCGCATCCGGACTGTCAGTCAGCGAGTTGGTGTCGGTGGCCTGGGCGTCGGCATCGACGTTCCGCGGTGGCGATAAGCGGGGCGGCGCGAACGGTGCGCGCCTGGCGCTGGCACCGCAGCGCAGCTGGGATGTGAATGCCGTGGCCGCGCGCGTTCTGCCGGTGCTGGAAAACATTTATAAATCGGCGCACAAAGCGTCGCTGGCCGACATCATCGTGCTGGCGGGCGTCGTGGGCGTCGAAAAGGCGGCGAAAGCGGCGGGTGTGAGCATCAGCGTGCCATTTACCCCGGGACGCGTTGACGCGCGTCAGGATCAAACCGACGTTGAGATGTTTGCCTTTATCGAACCAATTGCGGATGGTTTCCGTAACTACCGCGCCGCGATTGATGTGTCGACCACCGAATCGTTGCTGATCGACAAAGCCCAGCAGCTGACCCTGACTGCCCCAGAGATGACGGTGCTGACCGGTGGCTTACGTGTTCTGGGCGCTAACTTTGATGGCGGCAAGAGTGGCGTCTTTACCGATCGCGTGGGCGTACTCAGCACTGACTTCTTCGTCAATTTGCTGGACATGGGGAATCAGTGGAAAGCCACCGATGACTCGGCAGAGCTGTTTGAGGGCCGGGATCGCGTCAGCGGCGAAGTGAAATTCATGGCGAGTCGCGCTGACCTGGTCTTCGGTTCTCACTCTGTTCTGCGCGCCCTGGCAGAAGTGTATGCCAGCAGCGATGCCAGCGAGAAGTTTGTGAAGGACTTTGTGGCGGCGTGGACCAAGGTCATGAACCTCGATCGGTTCGACCTGCAGTAAAAATGAGCATCCCCGCCTCGGCGGGGATTTTTTTGGGTTATGTGCAGGCGGATACGCGCAGCGCGGCATCCGGCGGTTTGACTATTCCCACTCCTGCAAAAAGCGCTGACCATACCGATCGGCAACCAACAGCGCCGCGTAGACCTGATCCGGTGTCGCACCACCCGGCATATTGTGGATGGTTTCGCCTTCGGCACAGGAGGCTTGTGCGACGATCTGCATTTTGGCCGGAATATCCGTTTTGATATCCAGCTGCGCCAGGGTGATCGGCAGACCCACGCTGTGACACAGCGCGGCCACGGTTTCGATCTCTTCTACCGACGCATTCTCCAGTACCAGCTGAGTCAGGGTGCCGAAGGCCACTTTCTCGCCGTGGTAGTAAGGGTGTGCATCCGCAATGGCGGTCAATCCGTTGTGGATCGCATGCGCCGCCGCCAGTCCGCCGCTTTCAAAGCCGACGCCGCTAAGATAGGTGTTGGCTTCAATCACTCGCTCAAGGGCAGGCGTCACGACGTGCTGTTCCGCAGCCAGCATCGCCTTTTCACCCTCTTCGACCAGCGTGTTGTAGCACAGCTCGGCCAGCGCCAGTGCGGCCTGGGTGCATTTCCCGCCCGCCATGGTCGTGGCCCCGCTGCGCGAGCAGGCGCGGGCTTCAAACCACGTCGCCAGCGCATCGCCAATCCCTGCTGCCAGCAGGCGTGCCGGGGCACCGGCGACCACTTTGGTATCGACAATGACCATGTTTGGGTTGCACGGCAGCATCAGATAGCGATCAAATTCGCCGCTGTCGGTATAGATAACGGACAGGGCGCTGCACGGCGCATCGGTTGAGGCGATAGTGGGCGCGATGGCGACCGGCACATCCATAAAATGCGCCAGCGCTTTGGCCGTATCCAGCGTTTTACCGCCGCCGATGCCGAGGATGGCCTGACAGTCGGCATCTTTGGCCAGCTTGCGCAGCCGGTCAATCTCGTTTTGCGAACACTCCCCGCCAAAGGGGGCAATTTCAACCTGCAGTTCGGCCTGCTTAAAGCTCTGGCGCAGGGTCTCTTCGGCAAAACCGAGCACAAACTTATCGCCGACCACCAGCCAGCGTGCCGCCAGCGGCTGCAGATAATCGCCGAGACGGGTAAGCACATCTGCGCCCTGAATGTATTTACCGGGCGATTGAATAATACGGTCCATAACATGTCTCCCTTAGAGGTTGAGGTTACCAAACGCGTTTTTCCAGTCCTGCTCGAACTTCTCTATGGCTGACTCTACCGCGGGTGTATTGAGCATTTGTTGCGCGATATCTAAAGGAAGCGTGATAGCTTCACATCCGGCGAGCAGGCAGTCCAGCGCCTGACGCGGGGTTTTGAAGCTGGCGGCCAGCACCATGCTCTCCGGCGCGTGCAGCGCCAACAGGCTTTGCAGCTCCTGTACCGTGCGGATCCCGTCTCCGCCCTGGGCATCCACCCGGTTAACGTACGGTGCGACATACTTCGCCCCTGCCAGCGCCGCCAGCAAACCTTGTGTCGCGCTGTACACCGCCGTGCCGAGTGTAGTAATGCCCTCTTTTTTCAGCGCTTTAATGGCGGCAAGGCCTTGTGCGGTCACCGGGATTTTAACCACGATACCGGGGAGGGCGTTGCTCAGACGTTTGGCTTCAGTAACCATGCCCTCTGCATCGCGGCTCAGGGTCTGGGCGAACAGAATGCCGTCCGGGCCGATGGCCTGCTGCAGGCGTGGCAGTACTTCCCAGAGGGATTCGCGGCTGGCGGCAACTATGCTCGGATTGGTGGTCACACCGGCGATGGGAAATATTTTTGCCAGGCGTTCTACTTCCGCCACGTTGGCGGTATCCAGATACAGTTCCATTATTATTCCTTAAGTCAGCATGTCTGAATTAAGGATACGGCGGGCTTGCCAGACGGAGATAGAGGTCAAATTTGTCAAATACTGGACAAATGTAAGGTCCTCAATAAAGTGCGAAGGGGATCACAGTGCTAGTTTTTAGCCGTTAACTGGCTGTGATACTGGCGGCGATATTCCGACGGAGAGCGTTCCGTGTTTTTCCGAAACAGTCGGCAGAAGTAGTTACTGTCAGCAAATCCGCAGGCGTGGGCCACATCTTTTACTTTCAAATCATAACCTTTCAGCAATGCCCTGGCATGCTCCAGCCGCGTGTGATTGAGGTATTCGTTAAAGCCGACAGCGCCGGTTTTCTGAAAAAGATGCGACAGGTAGTTGGGCGAGATATAAAAACCCTCCGCCACGGATTCCCGCGTCAGAGGTGTAGCGTAGTTATCGTCGATGTAGGAGCGAATGGCTTCGAAAAGTGCCTGACTTCGGGATGCGGTCTGGATCTGGCTGCCAAGTAAATCACAGCAATGGCTGAGCAGGCTGGCAATAACGCATCGCGCGGTCTGTTGCTCCTGAGGCTGCATTTGCAGTTCATTGAGCGTTTGTAGCAGGAAAGAGCCAATCCGCGGTCCGCGGCGTGCCACCTGCTGCTTTGCCAGCGTGTGATACGACGTGCCGTCCCACTGAACGAGGCTGAAGCCTAACTGCTGTTTGGCAAACAGAATGCTGCAGGTGGTGGCGGGCATGTTCATCTGTGGAGCATTCCAGCCGCCGGCGGGCACATAGAGAACATCGCCGGGCATGAGCGTATCGCTGACGGCGGCGTCAGTAAATTCCCCGTCCAGCATAATCTCCAGACGTGGAAAATCGACCCGACAGGCCAGTTCCGGCGCCGGGCTATTGTTGCTGGCGAAGTAAATCTGGCGCAACGGCAGAGTGCCATTAACAAGACGGGAGAGCAGGTGGCTGACGTCGTGATGCATGTTATTCCCTTGCCGGATGCAAACAGGGAAACATTAGCGTCGTTAGTGAAAAAAGGCCACCCTGAATCGGATGGCCCTGGGCGGTGATTATTGATTCCCGGTCTGCTCGCCGTACGGCAGACTATCGTAATCAATCAGCGCATTTTTCTTATATGGATTGCCAATCCAGCGCGTTACCGGGGTGAACTGCGGGCTGGTGACGGCGCGCGTAGGATCGAAGCCGTCATAGCTTAATCCCGCTAAGTCTGACCAGGTGTGGATCAGCTCAGAGCTACTGTACTTACGGTCTACGTCCTGGGTGAAGTCGCGTGGATGCGCGGCCTGCCACTTCTCAGACGTCCAGACCAGGAACGGGATGGTGTACATATGACGCGTAGGGTTGTCTTCATTACGGCCCTGGGTTTTATGCGGCGGCGTGTCGTACACCTCTTCACCGTGATCGGAGAAGTACAGCAGGAAGCCGTTCGGATCCGTCGCTTTATAATCCTTAATCAGGCTGGCCACCACATGGTCGTTATAACGGTTGGCGCTGTCGTAATCGTTATAAGACTCCTGTTCATCCTTGCTCAGGCCGGCCGGGTGGTTATCGGTCTTGCCGTCAAAGACGCCCTGGTTTTCAGGATAGCGGAATTTGTACTTAATGTGGGTCCCGAGCAGATGCACGATGATGAACTTCTTCTCTGCCGGATCGGCCATCACCTCTTTAAACGGCGCCAGTACGTTGGTGTCATATTCGCGAGCACTCTGGGTGCGCTGCTGGTTCATATAGAATTGCTTGTCAGTCTGCTTTGAGAAGACCGTCAGCATGGTGTTACGGGCCGTCATCGTCTGCTGGTTGGTGATCCAGAAGGTCTTATATCCGGCTTGCTTCATCATGTTCATCAGCGACGGTTTCGTCAGATACAGGTCCGGGTTCTTCTCGTTGGCAAAAGTCAGCGCTTGCTGCAGGATCTCAATGGTGTACGGGCGAGAGGTCACCACGTTATTGAAGACCGTCAGCTTCGGGTCGTTTTTATGCAGCGCGTCCAGCTCCGGCGTGGTTTCACGCGGATAACCGTACAGGCTCATACGCCCGCGCTGGGTGGATTCGCCGATCACCAGCACCAGCGTGCGTGGCGCATCACCCGAGCTGTCTTTGAAATTCGCCAGCGGTGGCAGGGCATCGTTCTCATTGAGCAGGTTTTTCAGGGACGTCAGCTGCTGACGATACTGATAATACCCAGAGATAAACTGCCACGGGGCCGCAGGCTCCATGCGGGACGCCAGGCCATTAATCGCCTTTTCGAGCGGTTTCTGGTGGATGACGGTGTTCATCACAATCGGGTGCAGAACCAGGCCGTACAGCAGCGCAAACGACACCAGCCAGCGCCACGGTGAAGGGATATACACCGGGCGCAGGCGTGTCCACAGGAAAATAGCCACCGCCGTATAGACCAGCGCAACGAGGATAATCTTCAGGCTGAAGTACTGGCTAAGATATTCACTGGCTTCGTTCGCATTGGATTCAAACATCACGAACAACACGCTCTGCGAAAACTCCTGCCCGTAAATGACGAAGTAGCTCAACGCCGCCAGCGACGCCGCCCACAGCACCACGCCAATGATTGCCGCAATGATGCGTGTACGGTTCGGGAACAGCAGGACCGGGATAAGCCAGAGCGAGCTGAACAGCAGCGAGTCGCGCAAGCCGTTGGTTCCGCTATAGCCGCTGACGCAAATAGTGACCTGGAGTAAAGAGGAGAAAAACCAAAAAAAGAGGAGCGCCCATCCCAGGGCTTTCCAGCTAAACGCGGGTTTAGTCTGAAGTAGTGAGAATTGCATAGTCGTAGCCTGTCATAAAATATTGTCGCCAAACGTAGCGACAAAACCTTAAGGGATC
Source organism: Silvania hatchlandensis (assembly GCF_025564065.1). GTDB lineage: Bacteria > Pseudomonadota > Gammaproteobacteria > Enterobacterales > Enterobacteriaceae > Enterobacter > Enterobacter hatchlandensis. The sequence goes on from NZ_JAMGZK010000040.1 coordinate 114,811, forward strand.
CTTAAGCGAAACGGGATAAGCCGTTTATTTTGCTTAAAAATAATCCGTTTAAGGGAATTAAATCGAGGCGGGAATATATTGAATTTAAACCATTTATTACAGGAATATTTTAGATGCCCCTCGTACAAACGTATGAGGGGCATCCCGGTAATGATTAGCCGGTGTTACGCATGCCTGCCGCAACGCCCGCAATGGTCACCATCAGCGCTTGTTCAACGCGTGGATCCGGCTCCTGGCCTTCCTCTTCCGCTTTGCGCGAACGGTGCAGCAGCTCAGCCTGCAGGACGTTCAGCGGATCGGTGTAGATGTTACGCAGCTGGATAGACTCGGCAATCCACGGCAGATCGGCCATCAGATGGGAGTCGTTGGCGATATCCAGTACTACCTTGATGTCACCTTCCAGCAGCTCACGCAGCTCGGTACCCAACGCCCACAGCTCTGGTTTCACCAGGCGCTGATCGTAATATTCCGCCAGCCACAGGTCGACTTTCGAGAACACCATCTCCAGCATTCCCAGACGGGTGGAGAAGAACGGCCAGTCGCGACACATGGTTTCCAGTTCGTTCTGCTTCCCGTCGTCCACGACTTTTTGCAGTGCGGCACCGGCACCCAGCCAGGCCGGGAGCATCAGGCGGTTTTGCGTCCAGGCGAAGATCCACGGAATGGCGCGCAGAGACTCTACGCCGCCGGTCGGACGACGTTTTGCCGGACGCGAGCCGAGCGGCAGTTTGCCCAGCTCCTGCTCTGGCGTGGCCGAGCGGAAGTAAGGCACGAAATCTTTGTTTTCGCGTACATAGCCACGGTACAAGTCGCAGGAGATATCCGACAGCTCGTCCATGATGTGGCGCCAGGCGTCTTTTGGCTCCGGCGGCGGCAGCAGGTTTGCTTCCAGAATCGCGCTGGTGTAGAGCGACAGGCTGCTGATGGTCACTTCCGGCAGACCGTACTTGAAGCGGATCATCTCGCCCTGCTCGGTGACGCGCAGGCCGCCTTTCAGGCTACCCGGCGGCTGGGAGAGCAGTGCCGCGTGGGCTGGCGCGCCGCCGCGACCGATAGAGCCGCCGCGACCGTGGAACAGGGTCAGTTCAATACCCGCTTTTTCGCAGGTTTTGATCAGCGCGTCCTGCGCCTGGTACTGCGCCCAGGAGGCAGCCATCACGCCTGCATCTTTCGCGGAGTCAGAATAGCCAATCATGACCATCTGTTTGCCCTGAATAAAGCCGCGATACCAGTCGATGTTCAGCAGCTGGGTCATCACGTCGTTGGCGTTATTCAGGTCGTCGAGAGTTTCGAACAGCGGCGCAACCGGCAGGGCGAAGGTGATCCCTGCTTCTTTCAGCAGCAGATGAACCGCCAGCACGTCGGACGGCGTTTTCGCCATTGAGATCACGTAGGCCGCCACCGATCCTTTCGGCGCATCGACGATCGCTTTGCAGGTGTTGAGCACTTCGCGAGTTTCTTCGCTCGGTTCCCAGCTGCGCGGCAGGAGTGGACGTTTGGAATTCAGTTCGCGGATCAGGAAGGCCTGTTTGTCGGCTTCTGACCAGCTTTCGTAGTCACCAATGCCAAGGTAGCGGGTCAGTTCACCCAGCGCTTCGGTGTGGCGGGTGCTTTCCTGGCGCACGTCGATGCGCACCAGCGGCACGCCGAAACACTTCACGCGGCGCAGGGTATCGAGCAGCTCGCCGTTAGCGATAATGCCCATGCCGCATGCCTGCAGCGACTGGTAACAGGCGTACAGCGGATCCCACAGCTGCTCGTTCTGGCTCAACAGGCCTGCCGGCTTCGGCAGACGCTGGCCTTTCAGACGGGCTTCCAGCCACGCCTGGGTTGCCAGCAGCTGGCCGCGCAGGTTTTTCAGCAGGAAGCGGTACGGTTCGGTAGCACCGGCTTCACCCACCAGCTCAAGCAGTTCTGGAGTGGCGTCAACCATCGACAGCTCAGAAATCAAAATCTGAATGTCTTTCAGGAACAGGTCAGTCGCTTTCCAGCGGCTTAGCAACAGAACGTGGCGCGTGATGTCGGCAGTGACGTTCGGGTTACCGTCGCGGTCGCCGCCCATCCAGGAGGTGAAACGCACCGGCACAAAATCGACCGGCAGGCGATAGCCGAGGTTCTCTTCCAGCTGTTCGTTCAGCTCGCGCAGGTAGTTAGGTACTCCTTCCCACAGGCTGTTTTCCACCACCGCAAAGCCCCATTTGGCTTCATCAACCGGGCTTGGGCGATGCTTGCGGATTTCGTCGGTGTGCCATGACTGGGCAATCAGCTGGCGCAGACGGCGCATAAGCTGGTTACGTTCGTAGTCAGCAATCTCTTTGTTATCGAGCTGCTTCAGACAGTTGTTCACTTCACCCATTTTGTGGATCAGGGTGCGGCGGGTAATTTCGGTCGGGTGGGCGGTAAGCACCAGCTCCAGTGACAGGGACTCCACCGCTTTTTTAATGGTGGCTTCGTTAAGATCGGGCTGGTCTTTCAGTTTTCTGAGCGTCTGGGCAATCACTTCCGGGTTGCTGGCACCTTCACCTTTTGGCGAAATGCTGTGGTACTGCTCGGCGGTATTCGCAAGATTCAGAAACTGGCTAAAGGCACGGGCAACCGGCAGCAGCTCGTCGTTAGAGAGATTCTGCAAGGTGGTGAGCAGCTCCTGACGATTGGCTTCGTTACCGGCACGGGAAGATTTGGACAGCTTACGGATTGTTTCAACGCGATCGAGAATGTTCTCTCCCAACGCATCCTTAATGGTATCTCCCAGCACTTTGCCGAGCATACTGACATTACTACGCAACGCGGAATATTGTTCGTTCATAAAAACCCAATCACCCCATCATTTTTGTTTATGCCCAGTCGGAAATCTTTTGGACATTATTTTGTCATCTCCCTTTATAAAGCCACGTAAAACCCCCGTCGTCAATTGCTGCGAAAACGGTTCAGCAAACGAATAAATGCGGGCAATTTACGAAATTTAATTCACTTCGCGTCAGATAAGAGATGCTTATGGGAATGTGATGGGGATCGCGAGATTTTCCTCCTCTCCGCAGAGAGGAGGAAACACGTTAGTGCCAGCAGAAGTGATGTACAACCTGGGTAATTAACTCGCGCGTCGGCTTAATAAAGCGCGTTTCCAGGTATTCATCCGGCTGGTGGGCCTGATTGATGGAGCCCGGGCCCAGCACCAGCGTCGGGCATAGAGTCTGAATAAACGGCGCTTCGGTGCAGTAGTTCACCACGTCGGTTTTTTCGCCGAGCAGTTTTTCCACCACTTCCACCAGCTGGTGGTCCGGCGGGCACTCGTAACCAGGGATCGGTGGATGCAGATCGGACACCGTCAGGCGGCCCGGCCAGCGTTCGCTGACCGGTGCGAGCGCTTCGGTCAGTAAGCCATTCAGGTCGCTCAGCGTCATGCCCGGCAGCGGACGGATGTCCATGTGCAGTTCGCAGCAGGCACAGATGCGGTTCGAGGCATCGCCGCCGTGCAGGCTCCCGAGGTTTAACGTCGGGTAGGGGACGGTGAACGAATCGTGGTGATAACGTTCTTTCAGCGTGTCGCGCAGCTGCATGATGTGGCCGATGGCATCGTGCATCAGCTCAATGGCGTTCACGCCGCGGGCCGGATCGCTGGAGTGGCCGGACTGACCCAGCACGCGTACTGCCGTCGAGATATGACCTTTATGCGCCCGAATCGGCTGCAGCGAGGTCGGCTCGCCAATGATCGCGCAGTCCGGACGAATCGCGGTGTTTTCAGAGAAGTAGCGCGCGCCGGCCATGCTGGTCTCTTCGTCGGCAGTGGCCAGAATATAGAGCGGCTTTTTCAGCGTTGTCACGTCGACGTCACGCAGCGCGTCGAGGATAAAGGCGAAGAAGCCTTTCATGTCGGCGGTGCCCAGCCCGTACAGCTTGTTGTCATGTTCGGTCAGGGTAAACGGATCGCGGGTCCAGCGGCCATCGTCGAAGGGTACGGTATCGGTATGCCCGGCTAACAGCAGGCCGCCTGCACCCTCTCCGGTACTGGCGAGCAGGTTAAATTTATTACGGGTTCCAGGAACAGGTTGAACCTCCACCTTAAAGCCGAGATCGCTGAACCAACCTGCCAGCAGATTGATTAAAGTCTCATTACTCTGATCCAGCGCTTCTTCCGTTGCACTGATCGACGGCGTGGCAATCAGGGCGCGGTAAATCTCGATAAATGGCGGTAAATTCATTTTCATTGTTGACATACCTTAGGTCGTGATAGTATCAATATTCATGCAATAAATGTGAATAAAAATACATTAACGTTGAGCATAAAGGAACCCGATGTTGAATACGCTGATTGTAGGCGCTAGCGGTTATGCGGGCGCAGAGCTTGTAAGCTACGTGAATCGCCATCCACATATGACCATAACCGCTTTGACTGTCTCAGCGCAAAGCAATGATGCAGGAAAGTTAATTTCCGATTTACATCCGCAACTTAAAGGTGTTGTGGATCTGCCATTGCAGCCAATGTCGGATATCAGCGAGTTTGCCGACGGCGTGGACGTGGTCTTTTTAGCCACCGCTCACGAGGTCAGCCATGACCTGGCGCCGCAGTTCCTGGCGGCCGGTTGCGTGGTGTTCGATCTCTCCGGTGCGTTCCGCGTGAACGATGCCGCTTTCTACGAAAAATACTATGGCTTCACGCATCAGCACCCGGATCTGCTTGAAAACGCAGTCTATGGTCTGGCGGAGTGGAGCGCAGACCGGCTGAAAGAGGCGAATCTGGTTGCCGTTCCGGGCTGTTACCCAACGGCAGCACAGCTCTCCCTTAAGCCGTTGATCGACGCGGGCCTGCTGGATCTGAATCAGTGGCCCGTGATCAACGCCACCAGCGGCGTGAGCGGGGCAGGGCGCAAGGCGGCTATCGGCAACAGCTTCTGCGAAGTCAGCCTGCAGCCGTATGGCGTGTTCAATCATCGTCATCACCCGGAAATCACCACTCATCTGGGCGCAGAGGTCATTTTTACCCCGCATCTGGGCAGCTTCCCGCGTGGGATCCTCGAAACCATCACCTGCCGCCTGAAGCCAGGCGTGACCAAAGACCAGGTAACTGACGCGTTTACCCAGGCCTATGCCGACAAACCGCTGGTACGCCTGTACGACAAAGGCCTTCCGGCGCTGAAAAACGTGGTCGGTCTGCCGTTCTGTGATATCGGCTTTGCCGTTCAGGGTGAACACCTGATCGTGGTGGCGGCAGAAGATAACTTATTAAAAGGCGCTGCCGCACAGGCCATGCAGTGCGCAAATATTCGTTTTGGCTACGCTGAAACGCAGTCTCTTATTTAAGGTGTGATGATGAACCCATTAATTATCAAACTCGGTGGTGTACTGCTGGACAGCGAAGAAGCGCTGGAGCGTCTGTTTACCGCGCTGGATAGCTATCGCGCATTGCATCAACGCCCGCTGGTGATTGTGCACGGCGGCGGCTGCGTGGTGGATGAGTTAATGAAAGGCCTGAACCTGCCGGTGAAAAAGAAAAATGGCCTGCGCGTCACGCCTGCAGATCAGATCGACATCATCACCGGTGCGCTGGCGGGAACGGCCAACAAAACCCTGCTGGCATGGGCGAAGAAACATAACATCGCCTCCGTGGGACTTTATCTGGGTGACGGCGACAGCGTCAAGGTGACCCAGTTTGACGAAGAGCTTGGCCACGTTGGCCTGGCGCAGCCGGGTTCGCCTGCGCTGATTAACACCCTGCTGGCAGGTGGTTTCCTGCCGGTTGTGAGCTCTATCGGCGTCACCGAAGAAGGGCTGCTGATGAACGTCAACGCTGACCAGGCGGCAACGGCTCTGGCGGCGACGCTGGGCGCGGACCTGATCCTGCTCTCTGATGTGAGTGGTATCCTGGACGGCAAAGGCCAGCGCATCGCGGAGATGACTGCCGAGAAAGCAGAGCAGCTGATCGCCCAGGGCATTATCACCGACGGGATGATCGTGAAAGTGAACGCGGCGCTGGATGCTGCCCGCACGCTTGGCCGCCCGGTGGATATCGCCTCCTGGCGTCACGCCGAACAGCTGCCGGCGCTGTTTAACGGCACGCCGATTGGCACGCGTATTCTGGCGTAAGATTTTTTCCCTCACCCTAACCCTCTCCCGGAGGGAGAGGGGATAAAAGAGGGCAACACTAACCGAATTTAAGGAAGCATGTTATGGCACTTTGGGGTGGGCGTTTTACACAGGCAGCAGATCAGCGGTTCAAACAGTTCAACGACTCTTTGCGCTTCGACTACCGCCTGGCCGAACAGGATATCGTCGGCTCGGTGGCCTGGTCCAAAGCGCTGGTGACCGTTGGCGTACTGACTGCTGATGAGCAACTGCAGCTGGAAGAGGCGCTGAACAATCTGCTGGAAGAGGTGCGCCTTAACCCGCTGCACATTCTCGAAAGCGATGCTGAAGATATTCACAGCTGGGTCGAAGGCAAGCTGATCGACAAAGTCGGCCAGTTGGGTAAAAAATTGCACACCGGCCGTAGCCGTAACGACCAGGTCGCCACCGATCTGAAGCTATGGTGTAAAGACACCGTGGTGGAACTGCTGGCCGCTAACCGTCAGCTGCAAAGCGCGCTGGTGGAAACCGCGCACAACAACCAGGATGCGGTGATGCCGGGTTATACCCACCTGCAGCGCGCGCAGCCAGTCACCTTTGCTCACTGGTCACTGGCCTACGTTGAGATGCTGGCGCGTGATGAAAGCCGTCTGCAGGATACGTTGAAACGCCTGGACGTCAGTCCGCTCGGCAGCGGCGCGCTGGCCGGTACGGCATATGAAATCGACCGCGAACAGCTGGCAGGCTGGCTGGGCTTTGCCTCCGCGACCCGCAACAGCCTCGACAGCGTCTCCGATCGCGACCACGTGCTGGAACTGCTCTCTAACGCCTCTATTGGCATGGTGCATCTGTCGCGCTTCGCCGAAGACCTGATTTTCTTCAACTCTGGTGAAGCCGGTTTTGTTGAGCTGTCCGATCGCGTGACCTCCGGTTCATCACTGATGCCGCAGAAGAAAAATCCGGATGCACTTGAGCTTATCCGCGGCAAGTGTGGTCGCGTGCAGGGTGCGCTCACCGGCATGATGATGACCCTTAAAGGTCTGCCGTTGGCCTACAACAAAGATATGCAGGAAGATAAAGAAGGGTTGTTTGACGCGCTCGACACCTGGCTGGATTGTCTGCATATGGCGGCGCTGGTGCTGGACGGCATTCAGGTAAAACGTCCGCGTTGTCAGGATGCGGCGCAGCAAGGATATGCCAACTCGACTGAACTGGCCGATTATCTGGTCGCCAAAGGCGTGCCGTTCCGTGAAGCGCACCATATTGTGGGTGAGGCGGTAGTTGAGGCAATTCGCCAGGGCAAACCGCTGGAAGATCTCCCGCTTAGCGACCTGCAGAAATTCAGCAGCGTGATTGGCGATGATGTGTATCCGATTCTCTCCCTGCAGTCGTGCCTGGATAAGCGTGCGGCCAAAGGTGGTGTGTCGCCGAAGCAGGTAGCGCAGGCGATTGCGGATGCGAAAAACCGTTTAGTATGACGGTGCAAATGCCGGGTGGTGCTTACGCTGACCCGGCCTACGAATAATGAGCCAGCCTTGCGCTGGCTTTTTTACGCAAAAAAAAGCGGACCACGGGGTCCGCAAAAGTTCACGTTGGCTTTAGTTGTTCGAGTTTTGAGAGAAACTCGTTTAAACGGGCAGGACTTCAAGGGTCAAACAGGTACCGCCTCGTCTATGTGGTGCATTATTCAACAGAACGCTTGATAGGGATAATCGTTCGTTGCTATGCTATCTATCGCCATGAACTATCGTGGCGACGGAGGATGAATAATGAATATTCGTGATCTTGAATACCTGGTAGCGTTAGCCGAACACCGTCATTTTCGGCGGGCGGCGGATTCCTGCCACGTGAGTCAGCCCACGCTGAGCGGTCAGATCCGCAAGCTGGAAGATGAACTTGGCGTGATGTTGCTCGAGCGCACCAGCCGTAAAGTACTGTTCACTCAGGCAGGTCTTCTGCTGGTGGATCAGGCGCGTACCGTGTTACGCGAGGTCAAAGTGCTCAAGGAAATGGCAAGCCAGCAGGGGGAAACCATGTCCGGTCCGCTGCATATTGGCCTGATCCCTACCGTTGGCCCATACTTGTTGCCGCAAATCATTCCCATGCTGCACCAGACCTTCCCGAAACTTGAAATGTACCTGCACGAAGCGCAAACCCATCAGCTGCTGGCCCAGCTCGACAGCGGCAAGCTCGACTGTGCGATCCTCGCGCTGGTTAAAGAGAGTGAAGCCTTTATCGAAGTGCCGCTGTTTGACGAGCCGATGATGCTGGCGATCTATGCCGATCACCCGTGGGCGAACCGCGATCGCGTGCCGATGGCCGATCTGGCGGGTGAAAAGCTGCTGATGCTGGAAGATGGTCACTGTCTGCGCGATCAGGCGATGGGCTTCTGCTTTGAAGCGGGTGCGGATGAAGATACGCACTTCCGCGCAACCAGCCTGGAAACGCTGCGTAACATGGTGGCGGCCGGAAGTGGGATTACATTACTGCCCGCGCTGTCGGTTCCGCCAGAGCGTAAACGCGACGGCGTGGTTTATTTGCCGTGCATCAAACCCGAACCGCGTCGTACGGTTGGGCTGGTCTATCGTCCGGGATCGCCGCTGCGCAGCCGCTATGAGCAGCTGGCAGAGGCCATTCGTAGTTCGATGAATGGCCGTTTCGACAGTACGTTAAAACAGGCGGTTTAAGCCGTTTAGCGCTGCTACCCGATAGGCTTCTGCCATGGTCGGGTAGTTAAAGGTGGTGTTAACGAAGTACTCAATGGTGTTACCGCCACCTTTTTGCTCCATGATGGCCTGGCCGATATGAATGATTTCCGCCGCGCGTTCACCGAAGCAGTGAATGCCGAGGATCTCTTTCGTCTCGCGATGGAACAATATCTTCAGCGTACCGACGCTCATCCCCACGATTTGCGCCCGCGCCAGGTGTTTAAACTGCGCACGACCCACCTCATACGGCACTTTCATCGACGTCAGCTGCTGTTCGGTTTTCCCCACTGAGCTGATTTCCGGAATGGTATAAATACCGGTCGGAATGTCCTCAATCAGATGGGCAGTCGCTTCACCTTTTACCAGCGCATGCGCCGCAATACGCCCTTGATCGTAAGCCGCAGAGGCCAGGCTTGGGTAACCAATTACGTCACCCACGGCATAGATATGCGGCAGGGCGGTCTGGTACATGCTGTTAACCTTTAACTGACCGCGGCTGTCAGTGGCAAGACCGATGTTCTCCAGCGCCAGCGAATCGGTGTTACCGGTTCGACCATTGGCGTACAGCAGGCAGTCGGCTTTCAGCTTTTTACCGGATTTCAGGTGCATGATGACGCCGTCATCGCAGCCTTCGATCTTCTCATACTCTTCATTGTGGCGAATCACCACGCCGCTGTTCCAGAAGTGGTAAGAGAGCGAATCTGACATCTCCTGATCGAGAAACGCCAGCAGACGATCGCGGGTGTTAATCAAATCAACTTTGACTTCCATTCCACGGAAAATCGACGCGTATTCGCAGCCGATCACCCCTGCACCGTAAATCAGCACATGGCGTGGCTCGTGATGCAGGCTCAGGATCGAGTCGCTGTCATAGACACGTGGATGGGAAAAGTCGACGTCATCGGGATGATACGGACGTGACCCGCAGGCGATAACGAATTTCTCGGCGGTAATCGTCTCGACGGAGCCGTCGTGGCACTCCAGCGCCAGGGTATGTTCATCAACAAAATGGGCGTTGCCCTGCAGAATTTCGCAGTGGTTGCGCTCATAAAATCCCTGACGCATCCGGGTTTGCTGATTAATGACGGTATCGGCATGGTTGAGGATGTCGGCAAAGGAAGAACGCAGAAGTCGGGAGTGATCGCTGTAAAGAGGATTTTGGTTGAATTCAATAATGCGGCTGACGGCGTGGCGGAGGGCTTTGGAAGGGATGGTGCCCCAGTGGGTGCAACCCCCGCCAACATTATGGTAGCGCTCAATGACCGCTACTCTGGCTCCTTGTTTAACCAGTCCCATAGCAGCGCCTTCGCCGCCGGGGCCGGAACCAATAACTATTGCATCGTAATCGTAGGAATGTGGCATGGTCAGGCTTACCTGTTCTTATACATAAAAGCAACAGAATAGTAACATCATCGCCGGGATAACCCAATTATCGTTGTGCTCTTTTCGCGTGGTGGAGCACAAACAACATGTAAACCGTCATTCTCAAAGCCTGGTAAACAGATTAAATTTATTCTCTGGTATAGTGCCAGCGGGCCTTTGGAAGGATTCAACTATCGTGATGGGCGTAAGAGCACAACAAAAAGAGAAAACCCGGCGTTCGCTGGTGGAAGCGGCATTCAGTCAACTGAGTGCTGAGCGAAGTTTTGCCAGTTTGAGTCTGCGTGAAGTCGCACGCGAAGCCGGGATCGCGCCTACCTCCTTCTACCGTCACTTTCGTGATGTAGATGAACTGGGTCTGACCATGGTGGATGAAAGCGGTCTGATGCTGCGCCAGCTGATGCGTCAGGCGCGCCAGCGGATCGCTAAAGGAGGAAGCGTGATCCGCACCTCTGTTTCCACTTTTATGGAGTTTATCGGCAATAATCCGAACGCATTTCGTTTATTGTTGCGTGAGCGTTCGGGAACATCGGCAGCGTTTCGTGCCGCCGTGGCGCGTGAGATTCAGCACTTCATTGCGGAACTTGCTGACTATCTTGAACTCGAAAACCATATGCCGCGCGCCTTCACTGAAGCGCAGGCCGAGGCGATGGTGACAATTGTCTTCAGTGCGGGCGCCGAAGCACTGGATGTAAGCGTTGAACAACGCAAGCAACTCGAAGAGCGACTGGTATTGCAACTGCGGATGATCTCCAAGGGCGCGTATTACTGGTATCGCCGCGAACAGGAAAAACTGGCGCATCAATCCGATGAGTGAAAGGTGAGTAATGAAACAGACAGGACAGGATAAAGGAACATTGTTGCTGGCATTGATCGCTGGCTTATCCATTAACGGAACCTTTGCAGCTGTTTTCAGTTCCATTGTGCCGTTTTCGGTTTTCCCGATGATTGCGCTGGTACTGACGGTGTACTGTCTGCATCAACGCTATTTGAATCGCACTATGCCGGTGGGTTTACCGGCGCTGTCGGCGGCCTTCTTTGTTCTGGGTGTCCTGCTGTACAGCACCGTGGTACGCGCTGAGTACCCGGATATGGGCTCTAACTTCTTCCCGGCGGTGCTGTCTGTCATTCTGGTGTTCTGGATTGGCTTCAAGATGCGTGACCGTAAGCACCAGCTGCCAGAATAAGGTTTTGTTTGCCGGTTAAGCGAAGCGCCATCCGGCAACCGAGTTTTATCGGGCTGTCAGCAGTACGCCGCACTCCATATGGTGCGTGTACGGGAACTGATCGAATAATGCCAGACGTTCAACCTTGTGCGTCTGGCTTAATGTTTCCAGGTTCTTGCATAACGTTTCCGGGTTGCAGGAGATATACAGAATACGCGGGTACGCCTGCACCATTTTCTCGGTTTCGCTGTCCAGCCCGCTGCGCGGAGGATCGACGAAAATCGTCTCACACTGGTAGCCCTTCAGATCAATACCCTGCAGACGGTTAAAATCACGCACACCGTTCATCGCCTGGGTAAACTCTTCCGCCGACATGCGGATAATCTGCACATTATCAATATGGTTCGCGGCGATGTTGTATTGCGCGGCTGCAACCGACGGTTTGGCAATTTCGGTTGCCAGCACGCGTTCGAAGTTACGCGCCAGCGCCAGCGAAAAGTTACCGTTACCGCAGTACAACTCCAGCAGATCGCCCGTTGAGCCTTCGGTCGCTTTCAGCGCCCACTCCAGCATCTGCACGTTCATCGCGGCGTTAGGCTGAGTAAAGCTGTTCTCAACCTGGCGATAAATCATCTCTTTACCGCCAACCGGCAGGCGCTCATCGACGAAATCCTGATCCAGCGCGATTTTGGTTTTGGTCGCGCGGCCAATCAGGTGCACGTTGATGTTCTGCGCGCGCAGGGCATCGCGCAGGGCTTCTGCCGCCTGGCGCCACTCATCATTCAGCGCTTTATGGTACAGCAGCGAGACAATGGCCTGATTGCTTTGGGTGGTCAGGTAGTCAATCTGGAACAGCTTATGGCGCAGCAGCGGATTATCGCGCACGCCATCCATCATCAGCGCCATTAACTGGTTAATCAGCTCGCTGGCGGCCGGGAAGGTATCGACGCGGATACGACTTTTGGTCTGCTGATCGAAAATGATGTGATACAGGTCGTCGCCATCGTGCCAGATACGGAACTCAGCGCGCATACGATAGTGGCTGACCGGTGAGCGGAACACCTCAGGCGCAGGCGCAGCAAAAGGCGTCATCATGCTTTGCAGACGGACCACTTTCTCTGCCAGCTGTGCGTCGTACTGTTCTGTCGGGAGGTGTTCGGGGGTCATGATGCTTCCTGATTGATGATGAATTACGCCGGGATTGTAGGGATTGTGCAGGGGATGTCCAGCCTTAATGGTTATCAGCAGTCTGGACATCTATACGTATCTAATTGTAGCATTATGTTTCCGGTCTCTTAGGAGTGAAGAGGGAATCCAGTGAAAATCTGGAGCTGACGCGCAGCGGTAAAGACTGGCGGGATGAGAGTTGTAGACACTGCTTAATATCCACAAAATCATTCAAGTTGCATCAAGGCGGCAAGCGAGTGAACCCCCAGGAGCATAGAAAACTATGTGACTGGGGTGAGCGAGTGCAGCCAACGCAGAGGCAGCTTGAAGGATGAAGTGGGCGGGAAGTCTTCATCCACAACACGCCACCTAGCCCGAAGACCTGCCGGTATCACGTCGCATTTGGTGTCATCATCGCGTGCTATAGATGAGGCCTGCGGCATCCTTCTTATATTGTGGATGCTTTAACAATGATTAAAAAAGTTTCGCTGATGACGGCGCTTTCCGTCACGGCATTTTCGGGCTGGGCGCAGGATGGCACAGACTCGTTGGTGGTGACAGCAAACCGCGTTGAACAACCTGCTAATACCGTTCTGGCACCGAACTCCGTGGTGACCCGGGAAGATATCGAACGCTGGCAGGCAAAAAGCGTCGTTGAGGTGATGTCTCGCCTACCCGGCGTTGATATCGCGCAAAGCGGTGGAATGGGCGCTAACTCCTCTACCTTTATTCGCGGTACCGAATCCCGCCACGTGCTGGTGTTGATTGACGGTATTCCACTGAATAACGCCGGTATCAGCAACTCCCCGGATCTCAGCCAAATCCCTGTTTCGCTTATTCAACGTATCGAATATATCCGTGGCCCACGTTCGGCGCTGTATGGTTCAGATGCGATTGGCGGCGTCATTAACATCATTACCGGTCGCGACAAGCCGGGCGCGGAGATTTCAGCTGGCGTCGGTTCTAAAGGCTATCAGACCTATGACGGCTCCTTCCAGCAGGTGCTCGATAAAACCAAAATCACGATGGGCGGTAACTATACCTACACGCGCGGTTTTGATATCGATGCCCAGGATGCCCCACGTCAGCCTGACCGCGATGGGTTTATGAGTAAGTCGCTGTTTGGTTCCATCGAACAGCAGATCACCGACAACCTGAGCGGCTTCGTGCGTGGTTTGGGTTATGACAACCGCACCGACTATGACGGTTATGAGCATTATGATGCCAACTTTATGGTCGATGGCATGCCAGATACGCGCCAGCTGTATAGCCAGAACTGGGATACCGGCCTGCGCTTTAACCAGGGCATTTATCAGTCACAGTTGGTGGCCGGGTATGGTCGCAGCAAAGACCAGAACTATGATCCTGCGAAAGGTCGCTATGCGTCGTCCGCCACGATGGATGATGTTAAGCAATATACTGCGCAGTGGCTGAACACCATCACGGTGGGTCACGGCAATATCGGGGCGGGTCTGGACTGGCAGAAGCAAAAAACCCAGGCGGGTACCGGCTATCTGGATAACGGTTACGATCAGCGCAATACAGGCGTGTTCCTGTCTGCTCTGCAGCAGTTTGATAGCGTCACGCTGGAAGCCGCAGCGCGTAACGATGATAACTCTAACTTTGGCAACCATAACACCTGGCAGACCAGCGCCGGATGGGAGTTCATTGACGGCTATCGGATCATCGGTTCCTACGGCACAGCCTTTAAAGCACCAACGATGAGTCAGATCCACAGTGCGAGTTATGGCAACCCGGATCTGAAACCGGAAGAGAGCAAGCAGTGGGAAGGCGGTTTTGAGGGGCTGACTGGCCCGGTGAACTGGCGTGTGTCAGGTTATCGTAACGATATCGACAATCTGATCAGCAGCGACCCGCGTACCTTCCGCTACTACAACGTCGATAAAGCGCGCATCAAAGGCATCGAAGCGACGGCACAGTTCGATACCGGTCTGGTAGGGCATCAGATCTCCTATGACTACGTGGATCCGCGTAATGCCAAAACAAACGAAGTGCTTGCCCGTCGTTCGAAGCAGCAGGTGAAATACCAGCTGGATATGCAGGTGTGGGACCTCGACTGGAACCTGGCGTACCGCTACCTGGGTACCCGTTATGACGTGTCGTACGATCCTAATACCTTTACTTCCGAGCGCGTGAAACTGGGCGGCGTAAGTTTGTGGGATCTCGCAGTTTCGTATCCGGTCACCTCACATCTTGTAGTTCGTGGTAAAATAGCCAACCTGTTCGATAAAGATTACGAGACAGTTTATGGCTACCAAACTGCAGGACGGGAATACACCTTGTCTGGCAGCTACACCTTCTGATCCACGTCCCACCGTGCTGGTGTTTGACTCCGGCGTCGGTGGGCTTTCGGTCTATGATGAGATTCGGCATCTCCTGCCGGATCTTCATTACATCTATGCTTTCGATAACGTCGCTTTTCCTTATGGGGAAAAGAGCGAAGCGTTTATTGTCGAGCGCGTCCTCGAGATCGTCACTGCCGTGCAGCAGCGTTATCCCCTCGCACTGGCGGTGATTGCCTGCAATACGGCGAGTACGGTTTCTCTCCCTGCATTACGCGAAAAATTCCCGTTCCCGGTTGTCGGTGTGGTTCCGGCGATTAAACCCGCTGCGCGCCTGACGGCAAACGGCGTGGTGGGATTACTGGCGACACGCGGTACGGTTAAGCGTCCTTATACGCGCGAATTGATTGAGCGCTTTGCCAATGAATGCAAGATTGCCATGTTAGGGTCTGCTGAGCTGGTTGAGATGGCCGAAGCGAAGCTGCACGGTCAAACGGTGTCGCTGGAAGAGTTGCGTCGCATCTTACGCCCGTGGTTGTTAATGAATGAACCACCTGACACGGTCGTACTGGGTTGCACTCACTTTCCTTTGCTGCAGGAAGAACTGCTTGCCGTCCTGCCGGAAGGAACCCGTCTGGTGGATTCCGGCGCCGCCATCGCTCGTCGCACAGCATGGTTGCTTGAGCATGAAGCGCCAGATGCAAAATCTGTTGATGCGAATATCGCGTATTGCATGGCGTTAACGCCCGAAACTGAGCAACTTTTACCCGTTTTACTGCGTTATGGCTTCGAAACGCTCGAAAAACTCGCGCTGGAGCACGGTTTTGAGCAAAAAAGAGACGGTTGAAAGTTTTTTTTAAATTTCCTCTTGTCACCGTCAGAGAACTCCCTATAATGCGCCTCCACTGACACGGAACAACGGATTACAAACCGCCGTGACAGCAGGCTTCAGAGATGAACGCCGACAGAGAAAAGCGAAAAATAATTGCTTGACTCTGAATGAGGAAAACGTAATATACGGGACCTCGCAACGGTGAGCTTAACGCCGCGTTGCACTGCTCTTTAACAATTTATCAGACAATCTGTGTGGGCACTCAAAGTGACATGGATTCTTAACGTCGCAAGACGAAAAATGAATACCAAGTCTCT